>CAZVZR010000010.1:0-46330 GCA_964630825.1 uncultured Planctomycetales bacterium
TTTATACAGGCTTTAGAAGGTACATCTCTTGATTGGCAAACATATAATAATCTTGGCCTTTTAGAGATTAAAGAAGGAAGTTTGGATTTAGCACTTAATTATTTTAATAAAGCGGTGACGGCGAACCCTCACGCAGCCATTGCGTATAATAATTTGGGGTTAGTTTATTTAAAACGGAAAGAAATTTTATTGGCGCAGGATTCTTTTTCAAAAGCGCTGGAGTGTAATCATTTTTTACTAGAGCCGCGGCTGAATTTAGCCGGTATCTACAGGGAAAATGGAGCAATTGACAAAGCTATTGATTTGTGTGCAAAAAATCTTGCCATCGACCCTCAACATTTACCCACATTAGTGTTGTTAACGGAGATTTATTTAAGTAATCATCAGAAGCAGAAGGCTGTTGAGACAGGGAATAAGATTTTGGGGAGAATGAAAGATACACAGCAATTAACAGTCTTGGGCAGCTTGTTTGCTTCATCTGCTTTAAGCAAGGAGGCGGTAGCTTTCTACCGAAGGGCGCTTGAAATGAGTCCTGGGTCGGTGGATACTTATTTGGAATTGGGAAAGTTATACGGCAATTACGATGAATTTGATAAGGCTGTTGAGGTTTGGCGGGCAGGGTTACGTATTGCTCCTGACGATAAAAGATTTCAGGAGTATATCCAGGAAGCCAATGAATTAAAGGAAAAGGCAGCAAACTTAGATGAAAGAAAATAAATTAAAAGTAGAAAAAGTGCCAACAGATCTGTTTGCTTATGCTGTCATGTTATCGGTTGGGCTTATCGCGTATATAAATTCTTTTCATGTCCCTTTTCAGTTTGACGATGGCGGTTTTATCGAACATAACCCCAAGATTTTCGATATAACTGATTTGAAGGAAATATGGCAGGCGTATCCTTCCCCTACAAGGTTTATTTCGTTTTATTCTTTTGCGCTTAATTATCATTTCAACGGGCTGGATGTCTTTGGCTATCATGTTGTGAATTTTTTTATTCATCTCGCGGCCGCCTTTTTAGTGAGATGGCTTGTCCTTCTAACATTGTCTACCGAAAAATTTATTAACCAACCGCTTTCTGCCAATAAAGATATAGTCGCATTATTTGTCGGCTTGATGTTTTTGACACATCCCATGGAAACGCAAGCGGTGACGTATATCACGCAACGTTTTGCATCGCTGGCGACGATGTTTTATGTGGGCTCTTTATGTTTTTATATCAAGGGAAGGTTGGCCCAGGTTTCCCACCAAACTGGAAGCAGTTATTTTTTGTTGGCATTTGTTATGGCACTTGCAGGTATGTTGACAAAGGAAACAGTATTTACTTTACCTTTTGCAGTCATTGTTTATGAATGGTATTTCTTGCGAAACCAAGGTGAGTCTTTAGAAAGGAAAAATAAAGGAATAATATATTTTTGTGTATGCTTGATACTTTTGGCGCTAATTATTCCGGCTGGATTTTCATTTGATTTTAAGAGAATCATCCTATCTCATCAGGAGTCACATTCGCACAGCGGCGATATTGTTACCAGCTCTAAGTATCTGCTGACACAGTTTCGTGTTCTCTTAACATATCTGCGGCTTTTATTTTTTCCGTACGGACAAAATCTTGATTACGATTATCCTGTATCGGAAAGCCTTTGGGAACCGAGAACATTTCTTAGTCTTTTAGTCCATCTGGCGATTTTGGCGGCAGCTCTAAAGATGCGTTTGCGTCAGCCGCTCATTTCTTTCGGCATACTTTGGTTTTATTTAACAGCGGCTGTTGAGTCGAGCGTAATCCCGATTCGCCACGTCATTTTTGAGCATCGGGCGTATTTGCCTTCGGTTGGATTCTTTATCGCTTTTTCCTGCTGGCTTTTTAATATGACAAAAACACGAAGAAATTTTATTTATCTGCTCAGTGCCATTATCGTTGTTTATTCGGTACTAACGTATGAACGTAATAAAGTTTGGCAAAGCCCAGTCAGGCTTTGGGAAGATTGTGTTAAGAAGTCTCCTCGGAAAGCGCGGATTTATAATAATTTGGCAGTTGCTTACCGTGATGAAGGGGAATTCGAGAAAGCTTACGCAGCTTTTCAGAAATCATTAGAATTGGATCCTCACTATTATGAAACTTATAATAATATGGCGGAGATGCTTGCGCAGCAGGGCAAATTGGATCAAGCCATCGAATTGTTGGAAAAATCGCTTAGTTTAAAGCCGGAGGCGAGCGAGCTTATTTTAAATAATCTGGGGCTTGTTTATCTTCAAAAAGGCGATCTTGTTCGGGCAAAAGAGATGTTTATCCAAGTTGCCCAAAGCGGCCTGGGGTATGTTCAGGGGCCAGAAAATTTGGCGAAAGTATATATAAGAGAAGGGAATTTTGCAAAGGCGATTTATGTTTATGAGCAAATGCGGCAGGAGTTTCCACATGCAAAAAATATTTTATATAATTTAGTCGATCTTTATCTGGAAACGCAACAAGACGGTAAAGCAATAAAAATTGGGCAATTAATGCTTAAAGAGCTTAAAGACGCAAGTTTATTAACGCAAGCGGGGAGTTTATTTGCCATTCATCAGCATTCACAAATAGCGATTGATTGCTTTCAACAATCTTTAAGGCTCAACCCGCGACATATTGATACTTATTTGGAGCTGGGCAAATTATACGGTAATTACGAAAAGTTTGATAAGGCCATTGAAATTTGGCGTAAAGGTTTGCAATTTGCTCCTAACGATAAGCGGTTTGCGGAGTTAATTCAGCAGGCGCAACAACTGCAGGCGAGATGAGAGCTGACTTTATATTTTTGGGCGATTTGGATGCTTTGTTGGAAAAGGCGGACAATAATTTCTTCAATAATTTTTTTCTGAGTCGAATGCATCTTTAACTTATCAAGAAGATAAAAAGTCTGGTTAATCCTTCCTTCAATTTCCTCCAGGCTATATTGGAGGCTTCCCGACGATATAAAAATTTTTCTGACCGTAACTAAGTCAGCGTAGGTTTTGCGTGGTTTGTTAAAGCATTGAATAAACTGCCTTCGTTTTTCCCCTTTCAGGTTTTTGTACGCATGCCAAACCAGAAGTGTTTTTTTGGATTCCGCCAGGTCGCTTAAAATGGATTTCCCAATATTCTTTTGCGAATCAAAAATTCCGATGATGTCATCTTGAATTTGAAAAGCTTGGCCGACGAGAATGCCTAATTTTGAGAGTATTCTAATATCCGTTTCCGGGGCGCCGGCCAAGATGGCACCCGCGACAAGAGGGCAGTCAAAAGTGTAGCGGGCGGTTTTTAACGTGTAATTTAAAATAACGTCCTCTTTATTAATCTTATTAATTCTTTGTACGCCGTGAAGTGTGTCAATGAATTCCCCCATGGCCGTTAACGCGCCTGTTTGAATAAAATATTTTAACGCGCGTTCTTTGCGTGCGAGGTCTTCTTTGATTGAGAGGAAGGCATCGATGGCCAGGGCGTAGACAATGTCGCCGGCAATGATCCCTAAATCTCGCCCCAGTTTTTCTTGCTCCTTTGTTTTGATGATTTTCTCAAGGAGTTTATGCATGGTGGGTTTGCCACGGCGTAACGTTGAGCGGTCAATAATGTCATCATGGATGAGCATAAAATTGTGCAATAGTTCCATGCAGGTGGAGGCATTATATAGAGAAGGCGGGGTTTTCTTGTTTTTAGGGCAGTAGCCTTTGTAGCTTATGATTAAAAGCAGCGGACGAATGCGCTTTCCTTCGCGCAAGGCAAATTCTTTGATGCTTTCATATAAAACAGGATTGATAATGTGAAGCCGGTAATCCCGGCGGGTTTTCTGAATAAAAATTTTGAGGCTTAAGTCGATTTTTTTTCGTAAGTTTTGCAGCATAGGGTGACTATGGTAACACAGTCGTATTTTTAGTTCAACAGGAAAAAAGTGGCACGCGCTTTTAGTTATGGTAGACTTAAGGTGAAAGGCTAAAATGATGAAAAGATTATTTATCTTCGTTATTGTTTTGGGATTCTTTATCCCGTCATTGTCGTGGGCCGCTATTATTTATTTGAAAAATGGCCAAACGGTCGAGGGTAAAATTGTTGACCAGACGGATTATTATGTCACTATTGAAAAAGATAAAATCCCTATGAAGCTGTATATGGAAAATGTTCAGAAAATTGTTAAGGACGAGGAATTTGGTTCCAATGCGTTAGGTATTGATATTGCCCAATTTAAAGACATTTCCGCCGTAAAAGCCAATATGATTATTGCGCTCATGCAAGCCAATGGGACCGTCGTCAAAATGCAGGAACAAATCAAAGAGGCTATTGATAAATCTCCTCTGAGCGATCAAATCGAAGTTGAGAAAATGTTTAAACTCAATGAACTGGTGGCTAATTTAGTTCCTGTATACGATAAGTTTTATTCGGAAGAGGAACTTTCCCAGTTGATGGCTTTCTATAAAAGCCCTGTTGGCCAAAAACTCATTGAAGTAACGCCGAAATTAGTGGAAGAAACTATCAAGGCGAACATCGCGTATTTCAAAGAAAAAGCGACTCAAATAAAATAATGCAATATGATGTAACTTGTTTCTAATAAACAAGTTATGAAATTATTGATGATTTTCCTGCAAGTTTTTTCTATTTTTATTTGACCATATTATAATCTTCTGCTATATTACATCCCGTTCTTTTCCCACCAATTTTACAAATGAGTTTTAGAAGAATGTCTAACCAAAATCAGAAGCAAACAAACCAACCTTTTTTAACAATGATGTTACAGCTTAGTAAGGAGAGAGCACAATGATTGACCGTTATACGCTGTCGAAGATGGGCAACATTTGGTCAGAAAAGCATAAATTTGAAATTATGCTGCAAATCGAAGTTTTTGCCTGCGAGGCCATGTGTAAACTCGGGCAAATACCGAAAAAATCTCTAGAGAAAATTAAAAAAAGCGCAAAATTTGATATTGATGAAATTAAACGCTTGGAAGAAAAGACCAAGCACGACGTTGTGGCTTTTATTAATAACGTCGGCCAGTATATTGGCCCTGAATCGCGCTACCTGCACATGGGGCTGACTTCCTCAGATTTACTGGATACCGCTTTATCCGTCCAATGCGTTGAGGCCAGTGAAATTCTTATCGCGGACATTAAAAAAATGTTGGCGGTGCTTAAACAAAAAGCCAAAAAATACAAAGATACACCTTGTATTGCACGGACGCATGGTGTCCATGCCGAGCCGACGACATTCGGATTGAAGTTAGCCGTTTGGTACGACGAGATGAGGCGTAATGCCGAGCGCATGGAACAGGCGAAGGAAATGATGCGCTATGGCAAACTTTCTGGCGCCGTCGGAACGTATGCCAATATTGATCCTTACGTCGAAGAATTTGTCTGCGAAAAGTTAGGTTTAAAAGCCGCCAACATCGCGACTCAGATTATTCAGCGTGATCACCATTGCCAGTTTGTCACCACATTGGCCTTGGTCGGTTCGAGTCTAAATAAAATAGCAACGGAAATTCGCTTGTTGCAAAAAACAGAAGTGTTGGAAGTTGAAGAGCCGTTTTTTAAAGGGCAGATCGGCTCATCGGCGATGCCGCACAAAAGAAACCCGGTAACCTGCGAAAGGATTTCGGGGCTTTCCAGGATTTTGCGCGCCAACGCCCAGGCCGCCTTCGAAAATATCAGCCTTTGGCATGAGCGCGACATCAGCCATTCCTCGGTGGAAAGAATTATCCTCCCGGACAGCACCATCGCCCTCGATTACATGCTCAATAAAATTATCCCGATCATCGACGACCTTCTGGTTTATCCGAAGAACATGATCGAATCGTTGACGAAAACGCGCGGCCTGATTTATTCTCAGCGTGTTTTGTTGGAGTTAATGAAGAAAGGTTTGACGCGCGAGGCGGCTTACGAAATTATTCAGCGCTGCGCGATGCAGGTGTGGCAGGACACGACTAATTTTAAGGATGTTTTGTACCGCGACCGCCAGGTGCGTAAATACCTTCGGCAAAGCGAAATCGACAATTGTTTTGACATTAAATACTACACCAGGTTTAATGACCTAATCTTTAAAAAAGTGGGGTTGAAATAATGGAAAAGCAAAAGAAAATCTACGAAGGCAAGGCCAAGATTCTCTACGAAACAAACAACCCGGATTTGCTGATTCAGTATTTTAAAGACGATGCCACCGCTTTTAATGCCGCAAAAAAAGGCACCGTTCATGACAAAGGCGTGATGAACAATAAAATTTCGGCCAAGATTTTTGAATTTCTTGGTGCCGAAGGAATCCCGACGCATTTTGAAAAGCAACTTAACGACCGGGACATGTTAGTCAAGCGCGTTCAGATTGTTCCGGTGGAAGTTATTATTCGTAACCGCGCCGCCGGTTCATTGTGCCGGCTGCTGGGGTTGCAGGAAGGGATGCAGCTTAAAAGCCCGGTGTTCGAATTTTGTTACAAGCGCGACGATTTAAATGATCCGCTGATTAATGAATACCACATCCTTGCCTTGGATTTAGCGACAAAAGAGGAGATGGAGGACATTAAAAAGTTCGCCTTTAAAATTAATGATTTGATGAAACGGTTTTTTGACAACCTGGGGTTGGAGTTGATTGATTTTAAATTGGAGTTTGGCCGTTACAAGGGAAAAATTATTTTGGCGGATGAAATTTCGCCCGACACCTGCCGGATTTGGGAAAAAGGGACGGGCAGAAAGCTGGACAAGGACCGTTTCCGCCACGATTTGGGAAACATTGAAGAAGCCTACCAGGAAGTGTTGGCCAGGGTAACAAAATAAATTTTACTGTCCACAGCTAAAAAACACGGGTGAGCACCGGAAATTATGAGCCTAACGAGCTACCAGCTTAACAGGCGAAGAGCCGACTCACCGGGCCAACCTCACCAAAATATGAAATGGCGCGTTGAAATTCGGCACAACAAAGGTGTTTTTGACGCCTTGGCCGAAGGGATTTTCAAGTCTCTTTCGGATTTAGGGGTCTCTTCCGTCGACAAGGTTGAGGCCGTTTTTGTCTACAACATCGTTGGTGATTTGACAGAAGGCGACGTAAAGAAAATCGGACACGACCTTCTCGCTGACAAAGTAACCCAGGAATTTTCTTATTTTGATCAGGCAACGTTTCAGGAACCGCCTGGCAAAGAACAAATCATTGAAATCGCCCACAACCCCGGGGTGATGGATCCTGTTGAAGAATCCACCCTCAAAGGGATCCGCGATCTGGGGATCAACGCCGTTCAATCGGTTAAGACTGCCCAGAAATATATTTTTTACGGTTCACTCTCGCCGCAGGAAAAAGATCTCATCGTCAACAAAATCCTGGCTAACAAGTTAATCCAGCACGTCGTTGACCACACCAGGGAAACCGGCGGCGACGCCGTCCCATCCGGGATACAAAAGAATTTTAAACTGGTGTTAGTCGCGCTCAACAAGGCCACGGACAAAGAACTTCTGGAACTAAGCCGTCAGGGGCAACTTTTTTTGAATTTGACGGAAATGAAAGCAATCCAGAATTATTTCCGTAAATTGGGACGCAACCCGACGGACTGCGAGCTCGAAACCATTGCCCAGACCTGGAGCGAACACTGTTACCACAAGACATTCCGCGGCAACATTCAGTACAAATATTTTGAAAATGGCAAAACAAAATCGAAGGTTATCCGGAATCTCTTGAAGTCGACCATTGTTAAGGCGACGAAGAAAATTAATAAATCCTGGTGCGTGTCGGTTTTTCACGACAACGCCGGCGTCATTAAATTTGACAGCAAAGATTGCGTTTGTTTCAAAGTCGAGACACACAATCATCCGTCGGCGTTAGAGCCTTTCGGCGGTGCCAATACCGGCGTCGGCGGTGTCATCCGCGATATTTTAGGGACGGGCTTAGGCGCCAAGCCGATTTGCTCAACGGATGTTTTCTGCTTCGCCCCACCGGATATGCCGGCTAATCATTTGCCGCCGGGGACGATCCATCCCAAACGGGTGATGAAAGGTGTTGTGAGCGGCGTACGTGATTACGGTAATAAAATGGGAATCCCGACGGTAAACGGGGCCATTTGTTTTGATAAACATTTTGTGGGTAACCCTCTGGTTTACTGCGGCAACGTCGGCATTATGCCGAAAGATAAAGTAAAAAAGAAGCCGCTGTCCGGAGATTTGATTGTGGCCGTCGGCGGCCGGACCGGCCGCGACGGGATTCACGGGGCGACGTTTTCTTCCGGGGAACTCACCACCGAATCCGAAACCATTTCCTCCGGGGCCGTGCAGATCGGCAATCCCATTCAGGAAAAGAAAGTCCTCGACGGAATTTTACGGGCGCGCGATCTGGGCCTGTACACGGCGATTACCGATTGCGGAGCGGGCGGATTTTCCAGTGCTGTCGGTGAAATGGGCGAACATTTGGGCGCGCGCGTGCAGCTCGACGAAGCCCCTTTGAAGTACGACGGGCTCAATTACATGGAAATTTGGATCTCTGAGTCGCAAGAGCGGATGGTGATGTCGGTTCCGAAGAAGAATATTGAAAAGTTGCTTAAGGTTTTTGCTGACGAGAATGTTGAGGCCGCTGTGATCGGTGAATTTACGACCAACAAGAAACTGGAATTGTTTTATGAAAATTATCAGGTCTGCAGTTTGGATATGGAATTTTTGCACGGCGGGATCCCGCAAATTACAAAGAAGGCGGTGTGGAAAAAATCTACACATCCGTCGCCGCGGATTCCGGCTTCAAATAATTTGGCCGGGAAACTAAAAGAAGTCCTGGGACATTACAACGTTTGTTCAAAAGAATGGGTCATTCGCCAGTACGACCACGAAGTGCAGGGAATGAGCGTCATCAAACCGCTGCTTGGCGTTAATAACGACGGGCCGTCGGATGCCAGCGTGCTCGCCCCGAAATACGGGAGTAAAAGAGGAATTGCTGTTTCCAATGGGATCAATTTCCGTTACGGGATGATCGATCCCTACTGGATGGCGGTCAGTTGCATCGATGAGGCCGTCCGCCAGATTATTGCCGTCGGCGGAAATTTAGATAAAATCGCGATTCTCGATAATTTTTGCTGGGGAAATCCGGACAAGCCGGATCGCTTGGGCAGTTTAGTTCGCGCTGCCGAAGGTTGTTACCAGGCGGCCGTCGGTTACGGCGTGCCGTTTATCTCCGGCAAGGATAGTTTGTATAATGAATACACTGAGGGCAATAAATCGATCGCCATTCCGGGGACACTTTTGATTTCCGCGATTGGGATTATGGATGATGTCACCAAAGCGGTGACGATGGATTTTAAAAAGCCCGGCAATCTGGTTTATGCCGTCGGCCAGACGTTTGATGAGTTGGGCGGATCCATTTATTTGGATACGTTTGGATTAATTGGTAATTCTGTTCCACAAGTAAATATTAAAAATGCCGTAAAAATTTTTGAAGCATTGTCACGGGCAGTTAAAAAAGGGTTGGTGCGGTCGATTCATGATTGCTCCGAAGGTGGCTTGGGCGTGGCCTTGGCAGAAATGGCTTTTGCCGGCGGGTTCGGTGTTACGGCGGAATTAGAGAAAGTTCCTTTTAAGGGAAAAGAAAAAAAGGAAGATACGATTTTGTTCTCAGAATCCAATTCCCGTTTTCTTGTCGAGGTTGAGCCAAAGCAACAAAAGAAATTTGAGAAACTGTTGCGCGGGATTCCTTTCGGCCTGATTGGATTTGTCAGCGCAACACCGGAATTTGCCGTTTACGGATTGAAAAAAGATATTTGTATTAAGTCAACCATTGGTGATTTGAAGGACGCGTGGCAGAAACCGTTACGGTGGTAAAAATATGGCGAAGAAACCAAAAGTGATTGTTTTACGTACCGCCGGCACGAATTGTGACCAGGAGACGGCGTTTGCGTTTCGTGAGTTTGACGCTGATGTGGATTTGGTGCATATTAATAAACTTTTGGCGAACGAAGTTAAGCTTAAGGATTATCACATCCTGGCGATCCCCGGCGGGTTTACCTACGGCGATGATGTCGCCTCGGGGCAGATATTGGCCAATGAGCTTGCGTTACGTTTAGGCGAACAGGTCTGCCCGTTTATTTGCGACGGCAAACTGGTTATCGGCATTTGTAACGGGTTTCAGGTATTAGTGAAGGCTGGGATTTTGCCGGGGCCTTTGACCGATAAAGATTTTGAGAACCATGAAAGTTCCAACAAGGCGACTTTGACGTTTAACGATTCCGGAAGATTTGAAGACCGTTGGGTGCATCTGAAGGTCGATGGAAAAAGCGTTTGGACAGAAGGGATGGAAGGGCTGGTATATTTTCCCGTCGCCCACGGCGAAGGGAAATTTGTCCCGAAGGACGAGAGTGTCTTAAAAAAAATAATTAACAACGGGCAGGTTATTTTTCGCTACAGTTCAACCAATGGCCGAAAGCCTAAATATCCGGAAAATCCTAACGGCGCGGTAGATGACATTGCCGGGATTACCGACAAGACCGGCCGCATTCTGGGGCTGATGCCTCATCCCGAACGGCATTTTTTATTTATCAATCATCCGCATTGGACACGATTGGAAAAGAAGCAAAAATACGGCGACGGGGCGAAGATTTTTGAGAATGGGGTGAATTATGCCAAAAAAAATCTCTTATAAATCAGCTGGCGTTGATATAAGCAAGGCCGATGCGTTTATTAAGGCCATTAAGGGCCATGTGAAGGCGACGCAAAATAAGGCGGTCATGAATCGTCGCGAGGCGTTTGGGTCGTTGTTTGCGATAAATAAGAAGCAGGTGCTTGTTTCGTCGACCGATGGCGTGGGGACGAAGCTTTTGATCGCGCAGATGGTGGGTAAGCACGATACCGTCGGGATTGATTTGGTCGCGATGAATGTTAATGATGTCCTGTGCTGCGGTGCCAAGCCGCTTTTCTTTTTGGATTATATTGCCTGCGGGAAGGTTAAGGTCAATGTTTTAAAAGATGTTGTCAAAGGAATCACGGACGGCTGCCGTCAGGCTGGCTGCGCCTTAATCGGCGGTGAAACAGCGGAGATGCCGGGGATGTATTCATCAGATGAATACGATTTGGCCGGGTTTGCCGTGGGTGTCGTAGATAAAAATAAGATCATTGATGGTTCGCAGATTAAATCCGGTGATATTGTTTTTGGGTTACCTTCAAGCGGCATTCATTCCAACGGTTATTCGTTGGTCCGTAGAGTTTTTTCAACCGCCCAGCAGCGGCAAATGGCCAAAGAATTATTGGCGCCAACCAGGATTTATGTCAAAGAGGTTTTGCCGCTCATAAGTAAGTTCAAGGTCAAAGGGATTGCGCATATTACCGGCGGGGCGTGGTATGAAAAATTGACCAAAATTCTGCCCAAGGGCAAATGTTTTAAGATTTATCCGGAAAGCTGGCTGGTGCCAAAAATATTCCAAAAAATTCAAAAAAAAGGTAGAATAGAGACCTCTGAAATGTTCCGGACATTTAATATGGGAATTGGGTTAGCGTTGGTCGTAGCCAGAAAAGATGCCCATGCGGTGCGGGCCTATTTTAGGGCAAAGAAGATCAAAAATTATTTGATAGGAGAAGTTACGAACGATTCAAAGAATAAAGTGATATTTAAACACTAAACACGAAATCCTAAATTCTAAACAAACTCAAATGATCAAAACCCAAAATTCAAAACCGAAGCAAAGAAGTGGTTTGGCATGTTTGAGTTTTTGATTTTGTGTTTGTTTAGGATTTAGAGTTTAGGGTTTAGAATTTTAAAGGACAATTGAATGAAAATATTAATCATCGGTTCCGGCGGGCGTGAACACGCCATTGCCTGGAAAATTAAACAAAGCCCCTTGTGCGATAAGCTTTTTTGCGCGCCGGGTAACGGCGGAATTTCCCAGTTAGCTGAGTGTGTTGATATTGAACCCACCAATATTGAAGCATTGGTTAAATTTGTTAAGCACGAAGGAATTGATTTTACCATCGTCGGCCCCGAAGCTCCGCTGGTCGGAGGGATTGTTGATACTTTTGAAAAACAAAAGTTAAGAATATTCGGGCCCAACCGGAAGGCCGCCCAGCTCGAAGGCAGTAAAATTTTCGCCAAAGAATTTATGCAGCGCTGCAATATCCCCACCGCGTCGTTTAAAACTTTTGAGAATGTCGATAAGGCAGTTAAATTCCTGGAGAAAGCGCAGTTTCCTTTGGTGGTGAAAGCCGATGGGTTGGCCGCCGGCAAAGGCGTTGTCATTTGTGATAAATTTCCCGAAGCCCATAAAGCCGTCGAGGAAATTATGACGAAAGAAATTTTTAAAGAAGCTGGAAAGAAAATTGTTATTGAGGAGTGTCTATTCGGCGAAGAGGTTTCAATATTAGCTATCAGCGATGGGGATGATTATATCATTTTGGATTCAGCGCAGGATCATAAAAGGATTTTTGACGATGATTTGGGGCCCAACACCGGCGGGATGGGGGCTTATTCGCCGACGCCGTTTCTAGACGAAGAAATGCTTAAAAAAATTGAAACACGCATCATTGACCCGACGATCCGGGGAATGAGGCGCGAAGGGAATTCTTTTCGCGGCGTTTTGTATGCGGGCCTGATGATTACCAAAGAAGGGCCGTTTGTTTTGGAATACAATGTCCGCTTGGGTGACCCTGAGGCGGAGGTGATTCTCCCTCGACTCGAAAATGACTTACTGGAAGTGATGCTGGCGGCCAGCGAGTACCGTTTGCATGAGATTGATTTAAAGTGGGACCGGCGCAGTTGCGTCGGTGTCGTTATGAGCTCAGGCGGGTACCCGGGAAAATATCAGACGGGATTTGAAATTAAAGGTCTGGATTCGATTAATGAAAAGGATGATATGGTTGTTTTTCATGCCGGCACAAAAAAAGAGGGCGACAATTTTCTAACAGCGGGCGGGCGGGTTTTGGTTGTAACGGGTATGGGCAATACGATTGAAAAAGCCATTACCCGTGCTTATCATGCGGTTGAGAAAATTAAATTTGAGCGTTATTTTTTTAGGCGCGATATCGGCGTAAAGGCAGTAAGGTTTATGGAAAAAAGGCCAAAGGCTTCAACGCACCGCTAAATAGTGGCACGCGACACGAGACATGTCACTTGTCACGTGTTACGTGTCACAATCTTTACAAATTTAATTGAATATCATCTGGAGACACTATGAGTAAAATTCAAGTCGCTATTTTAATGGGCAGTAAATCAGATGCGGAAGTCATGAGTGAAGCCAAAAAAATCCTGGAAGAATTTGGCGTCAGTTGTGAAATGAGAGTTTTGTCTGCGCACCGCACTCCCAAAGAAACAGTTGCCTATGTTGAAAAATTTCCCGGCCAAGGCGGAAAAGTGTTTATCTGCGGCGCGGGAATGTCTGCGGCTTTGGCAGGTACGGTTGCGGCGCATACGACGCTGCCGGTCATTGGCGTTCCCTTGGATGCGTCATTGGACGGAATTGATTCTCTTTTGTCGACAGTGCAGATGCCGCCAGGCGTGCCGGTCGGGTCGGTTGCTATTGGCAAACCGGGTGCCAAAAATGCCGGGTTCCTGGCGCTAAGGATTTTGAGTTTAGCGGATGATAGTTTAAGGAAGAAATTAGAGGCGTATAGCGATGATCAGCGCAAGAAAATACTCGATACGAAATTGTAACAGGCAACGAAGAAAAATTTGAAGACTAAGATCATAGAAATCGATCCTGATTACCCGGATACCAACGATATTTCCTTCTGCGCCAAGGTTATCCGCCACGGCGGACTGGTTGTTTTCCCCACCGAGACGGTTTACGGCATTGCCGCTGATTTTTCCAATCCCCAAACGATGGCGCGTTTAAGAGAAATTAAAAAACGTTCCGATGACAAGCCGTTTTCAATTTTAATTTCGCAAAAAGGGTTGTTGTCAAATTATACTTTTAGCATGAACCCGCTTATTTATAAACTCGTTGATCAATATTGGCCCGGGCCTTTGACAATGGTGGTTCCTGCCAAAGAAGAAGGAAAATCAATCGGTATCCGCATGCCGGATCACATGATTGCCCTCAAGCTGGTTCAGGAATCGCAATGCACGATTGCGGCACCATCGGCAAACTTAGAAGGTAATCCTCCACCTCGAACATGCCAGGAGGCATTGCGCGATTTAGATGGTTTGGTGGATTTAGCGATAGACGGAGGTACTGCCGAGATTGGGCGCGGCTCATCGGTGGTGGACTTAACCGGTAAATTACCGATTGTTTTACGGGACGGAGTTATTACCCAAGCTGATATCGACCGTATCGCGAAGCAAAAAACAATTTTGTTTGTCTGTACCGGCAACAGCTGCCGCTCGGTGATGGCGGAATATCTTCTTAAAGACATGTTGAAAAATAGGGACGATGTGGAGATTATATCGGCGGGAACGGGTGTTTTTATCCAGTCAACGGCCAGCGCGGAAACAATTTCGGTATTAAGAGAACAAGGGATCAATGCCTTTGAGCATTTATCCCGCCCAGTCTCCAATGTGATGTTAAAAAAAGCGGATTTGATTTTTGTCATGACGCGCGGCCATCGTGACCAGATTTTGGAACGGGCGCCCGAAGTTGAAAAAAGAGTTTATCTTTTAAAAGAATTTGCTAATATACCTGCGGATTTTCCGGGCGATATTGATATCCCCGACCCGATCGGGAAAACCCATCTTGAATACAAGGCGTGCTTGACGGTTATTAAAGAAGCGTTGCACAAGATTGTGGATTTGATATGAAAATTTATATCGGTGCTGACCATCGAGGATTTAATTTTAAAGAACGTATCATTGGCCTTTTAAATAAACAAGGCCACCAAGTTGTTGATTGCGGTACCTACGACAGTGAGAAGAGTTGTGATTATCCTCAAGTCGCTTACAAAGTGGCGACTCAAGTGGCAAGAAATAAGAATTCCCGTGGGATGCTGCTTTGTATGTCGGGCATCGGCCAGGCTATCGCCGCCAATAAAATTCGCGGGGCATACGCAGCATTGTGTCATAATGCGCTTTCTGCGCGGCTTTCACGTGAACACAATAACGCGAATATTTTAGTTTTGGGCGCAAGATTTGTTAAGTCCCAAGAGGTACCGCGGATTATAAAAGTGTGGTTGACGACAGAATTTGAAGGTGGCCGCCATCAACGACGGTTAAATCAGATTAAGAAGATAGAAAAAGGGAAAAAACTTACGTCGTGACACGCGACACGTAACACGCGACATGTATCATGTCACGTGTCCCTTGTCACGTGTTACAAGTTTATCTACTTATGATCACTGAAACGAGGAAAGCAATGGAACACATCAAACAAACAGACCCTGAAGTTTACAAAGCAATTTGCGATGAATTAAAACGGCAACAAAACAACCTTGAGCTGATTGCTTCAGAAAATATTGTTTCCGAAGCTGTTTTAGAAGCTCAAGGGTCAGTTTTGACTAATAAATATGCTGAGGGCTATCCGGGGGCGCGCTATTACGGCGGTTGTGAATATGTCGATGTCGTCGAGCAATTGGCCATTGACCGGGCCAAAAAACTTTTTGGCGCCGAGCACGCCAATGTGCAGCCGCATTCCGGCTCACAGGCGAATATGGCGGTTTATTTGGCGGCCATTGAATACGGAGACACCGTTCTCGCCATGGACTTGGCCTGCGGCGGGCATTTAACGCACGGGATGAAAATTAATTTTTCCGGGATTTCCTATAATATTGTTTCCTATAAAGTTGACCCGAAAACCGAAACGATTGATTATGATCAAGTCGAAGCATTGGCTAAAGAACATAAACCAAAATTGATTTTAGCCGGAGCTTCTGCGTATTCACGCATCATTGACTTTAAACGCTTCCGTGAAATTTGCGATAAGGTTGGCGCCATGATGTTTGTGGATATGGCGCATATCGCAGGCTTGGTGGCGGCGGGATTACATCCAAGCCCTGTTCCGTATGCTGATTTTGTGACGACGACAACGCATAAAACTTTACGCGGGCCCCGATCCGGAATGATCCTTTGCAAAGAACAGTACGCTAAGAAAATCAATTCGCGCATATTCCCGGGAATCCAGGGCGGGCCTTTAATGCATGTGATTGCTGCAAAGGCCGTCGCTTTAAAGGAGGCCTTGAGCCCTGAATTTAAAGAATATCAAAAGCAAATTACTAAAAATGCTAAAGCATTTTCACAGGCGATGAGCGAAGCTGGATTTCGTATTGTTACCGGTGGGACTGATAACCATATGTTTTTGGTTGATTTGCGTTCTAAAAACACCACGGGCGATGTTGTCGAGAAGGTGCTCGATAAAGTTTCGATTACGGTAAATAAAAATTTGATTCCTTTTGACCCGCAGCCGCCCAAAACACCGAGCGGAATCCGTATCGGCACGCCGGTTTTGACCACGCGGGGAATGAAAGAATCCGAAATGAAAAAAGTTGCGCAACTCATTGACCGTGCGGTGGTGAGTAGAGATAATGAAGGTGAACTTAAAAAGATTCGGCAGGGAGTTGAGGAATTGACGAAAGCGTTTCCGATTTATGCAGACTTGAATTAAAAGTGGTTCCCTGTTACCAGCCTGCCTGCGGTAGGCAGGTTTCCAGTGACCAGTAATAATTCTGTACACTGGTTACTGGTAACTGGGCACTGGTAACCGATTTATAAATAAGATTACAATTATGAAGTGTCCGACCTGCAATTACAAAGAAACCAAAGTCATTGATTCCCGCTTAAATAGCGAAGGCACGTCTATTCGTCGGCGACGGGAATGTCTTAAGTGCGAAAAACGTTTTACTACGTATGAATACGTCGAAGATGTTCCTTTGATGGTGATTAAGCGCGACGGGCGCAGACAATCTTTTGATCGTCGGAAAATCATTTCCGGATTGATTAAAGCCTGTGAGAAACGCCCGGTCAGCATTGACCAGATGGAAGAATTAACTAACGCCCTTGAGCGCACGATCCAGAAGGAATATGACCGTGAAGTTAATTCTAAAGATATCGGCGAAATGATTATGGAAAAGTTGGCACAGATCGATGAGGTGGCTTACGTTCGTTTTGCGTCGGTGTACCGCCAGTTTCGGGACGTAAACCAATTTATGAATGAATTAAAAGGGATGTTAGATAAAGAAAAGAAGTAGGGGCGAACGGCCGTTCGCCCGTACATTATTACGGGAATTATTATGGCCCTCATTCAAGTTGAATTAAGCAAAATTATCATCGACGAAAAGAGACAGGACCAGATCATCGTCTTAAAAGAAAAAGACGGGGAAAGGCAATTTCCGATCGTGATCGGATTTCTGGAAGCTTCCAGCATCAAAATGCAGCTTTCAGGAATTGAAGCGCCCCGGCCGATGACGCATGATTTGCTGGTTTCGATCATTAAATCGTTAGGCGCCGAGGTGGATCGGCTCGTCATTGACAAATTAGTTAACAATACCTTTCATGCCAAACTGGAATTAAAAACGAAAACCGGGAAAGACAAAACTATTGATACGCGCCCTTCCGACGGGATGGCGGTGGCCGTGCGCACCGGCGCACTTATTTTTGTTGACGAGGAAGTTTTAAAACGTTCCGCAATATTCAAAAGCTAAAAAGACCAGAGACCGAAGACCAATGACCAAAGACCTTTTCAGTAAGAATGTAAAGTCTTTAGTCGTTGGTCTTTAGTCTTTAGTCCAACTTAAAATGTCATTAATAAATCAATATCCTCACTTAGAGACGGTTCAGCAAATGGCCAGGCAAAGAAAGACTCAGGTTTTTTTAGTCGGGGGATTTGTACGTGATTACCTTTTGGGCCGGCCGAAGATGGATTTTGATTTCGCGGTCGAACACGATGCGCTTAAGTTTGCCCGTGGGTTTGCAACAAAAATAAAAGGCGCTTACGTTGTGTTGGATGAGGAAAGAGGCTGCGCCCGTGTGGCTAAGAAATCTGAAGAAGGTATCGCGACTTTTGATTTCGCGGATTTCCGGGCGAAGACATTTAAAGCGGACATTTCGCTCCGTGATTTTACGATAAATACTATGGCGGTTAATCTTTCGACTTTAAACGGGACGAAAGACATCCAAGATGTTTTATTGGATTTTAAAAAAGGGTTACAAGACCTTCAAGCCCGGCGGATTAAATTGATATCCGTGAAAGCCTTTAAGGATGACCCTCTGCGGATGCTGCGCGCCTTTAGCATAAAAGCCGCATTGGGATTTACGATTGATAAGAATGTTTTGAGCCAGATTAAGAAAGATAAAAGATTAATTCTGGGAGTTTCCTATGAACGTATCCGTGAAGAGTTGTTTAAGGTTTTGGAATCCAATGATGCCGCCGAAACACTCAAAGACTTAGATAAAATCGGGTTGTTAAAAGAAATAATGCCGCAGGTTACGGTGATGTACAACTGCCCGCAGGGAGGGTATCATCATTTGGATGTCTGGCCGCATTCGCTGGAGACGGTAAAGCAAGTCGAAATTTTATTTCAAGAATTAAAAGACGACGCCGAGGTTCAAGCGTATATTAATGTTAAGCTCGCCGGCGAGCATACAAGAAAAGCGTTGATCAAACTGGCGGCGCTTTTGCATGATATCGGCAAGCCGGAAACGCGAAAGAAAGAAGAAAACGGGCGGATCAGTTTTCATGGGCACGAACACGTCGGGAAAAATATTGCCCGGCATATTGCCAAAATGCTCAAGATTTCCACGAAAGAGCGTTACGCCTTGGAGGATATGATCCGCTGGCATTTACGCCCGGGCTATTTGGCTGATTTTAAAAGTCCCAGCGAGCGGGCTATCTTCCGTTTTATGCGTGATGCGAAAGAAGAAACGGGCAGTATCCTGCTTCTTTCGATGGCGGATCAACGCTCCACCTGCGGGCCAATGACGACCAAAGAAGACACCGAGCATCACGTGAAAACTTCGCGGGCAATTTTAACGCGGTATTTTGATAAATTGAAAGAGAAACCTTTTGTGCGTTTGGTCAACGGAAATGATGTGATGAAACATTTGAAATTAAAGCCATCACCGCTGGTAGGAAAAATTCTTAAGGAGATCGAGGAGAAGCAGGTTTTGGGAAAGCTTAAGACTAAACAAGAAACCTTGGCTTTTGCATTGAAGATTGGAAAAACTTGTAAGTAATGTGGAGGGATGATGAACTATTTAACTGATAAGGAAAAAACATGGATTAAACAGCTTAAAAAGAAAGTTGTAGTTAGTTTCGTTGGGATTATAGTAAGTTTTATATGTGTGATCGGTTCAATAATTGTATTTTTGAAAACAGACCAAGTGTCATTGGCGTGGCGTTGTGAAGGATTTGCCGTTGGATTAATTTCATATTTTATCAATTCAATAGTAAGTTATTGTAATTTTAAAAGGGCATTCGAGATATTGAACAAGATTAGCTGATATCAAAATAAGAAAAGTAAAAATTAGTATGAAAATAAAAGATACTACGATCAACATCATCAAAGGCGACATCACGGAACTAACGGTCGACGCCATCGTTAATCCAGCTAATTATCAACTCAGTATGAAGGAAGGCTTGGCCGCTGTTATTAAGGAAAAAGGCGGCGAGGAAATTGAGATAGACGCGATGGCCAAAGGGCCGATCAAAGTCGGCGACGCGGTTTCCACCCACGCGGGGAAATTAAAGGCCAGCCATATTATTCATACCGTCACGGTAACGTCATCTCAGAAAACTGATGATGAAATTTTACGCCGGGCAATCGTGAGCGCTTTAAAGCGCGCGGATGAATTGGAAATCCATTCGATGGCCTTTCCGGCTTTGGGCTGCGGCGTCGGCGGTTTTCCGGTCTTGGGCGCCGGGAAAATTATGGTTCAGGAAATCGTCAAGTTCTTGAAAAATCCCGACCGGCATTTAAAGCAAATTACTTTTTGTTTGCATGATGAAGAGATATTCGATGTTTTTGACCAGGGCGTGCGCGGCTATATTCATCATCTTCAGGCTGTTTTAGGCCCCGGGCCGTATGTAACAGTGGATATCATTATCGAAATGCCCCAAGGAATTGTTTTGATCGAACGCTCCAATCCACCTTACGGCTGGGCGCTTCCTGGCGGGTTTGTCGATTACGGTGAGACGCTCGAGCAGGCCGCCATTCGTGAAGCCAAGGAGGAAACCAATTTGGATTTAGCCGATTTAAGGCAGTTTCATACTTATTCTGATCCCCACCGCGACCCGCGTTTTCATACGATTTCCACAGCCTTTATTGCCCAAGGGAAAGGTTTTCCCCGCAGCGGCTCCGACGCCAAAGGGCTGCAGATTGTCCCCTATGAAGAACTTCCCACCCTCGAGTATGCCTTTGATCACAAAGATATTATAAAAGAATATTTGGTAGAACGTGAGTTCTAGTCAAATTTGTCCATAATGTGAGGCAATGCGGCTGCATTTTTCTGTTTGACAAAGTTTTTATAATAATCAATACTTGAATCAGCGGGAAGGTACTTTATCCATTGAGTTGCGGGAAGGCGTTAAGTCAAAAGCTTGGCGCCTTTTTTGTTGATTTAAGAGGCTATCTTTTAACTGCCTGTTCCCACAGAGCGAAACAGGCATGCCTGTAAATTGTACTATTCGACTAAGTTTTCAATTGACAAAAAGAAGCTTTTATCTTATTTTAGTCGAGTACTTTAAGAAATCTACTCGATGCTTATTGTAAATAAATTTCAGGCAAGTTGATTTAAAAATGGCGATCCGCACGGATTGCCATTTTCCATTTGGAGGTGCGCATGAAGAAAAATATTTGTTTGATTATGTTGTTGTTATTGTTAACCCAACCCGCCCACGCCCAATGGCTGAAGAATATTCAAGATAAAGCGGCGCAGGTTTTAGGCCAAAAACAAGAAAACAGCCAACAATCCGGGCAGCCTTCTCGGCCGCAAACACCTCAAGAACAACTCTTGGAAAAAAGGGAAAAAGAGCAGGAAGCCAAGCGTAAAGCCTTAGAGACAGGTGTCCTTAAAACTTATTACGATAAACAAAAAAAGAAGATAAAAACCGAGCAGAATTACCACCGGGGGACATTGCACGGAACGTCGAAGATCTATTATGAGAACGGTAAGCTAAAATCTGAAGGCCGGTATATTAAAGGTAGAAAGAGCGGCGTTTTCAAAATTTATTACGAAAACGGAAAGCTCAAAGAAGAACATCTGTACGATAAGGGCGTGCTGATGGATAAACGGTTGTACGATGAAAAAGGGAAACTGCTCTCCGTTGTTGTCCGATAAAATTTCTTAAATTAATGAAAAGATTTGCTAAAGATTTCTTCTCCGCTTGCCTGACGACAGTTATAACGACTGTTCTTACCATTTTTGCCAGCCAGTTTGTCTTGTCTCAATTTTTTAATAATATTGTTTACGCCTACACGCACGTCGAAGTCGACGGCCAATGCCAGTCCCGTTTGGCTGGCACGATGTCGGCGGAGAGTTGTGCGGCCGCCTGCACGATGCCGGGATACAATTGCGCCTTTGTGAAAAGATTTAAAGCCGGCGATGGTGGGCTCAATGAAGATGTAAGCTGTTTCACTTGCCGTAAACAGCAATGTTCGGATTCTGGGCGTTTGGATGCCGCCGGCAAAGCGGCTTGTGAAGCCGATCCCAATAAACAGGCTGTGGCGGCCGCTCCGTTGGCCGACGGCCGTCAATGCTGGCAGTGCATCGACAAACAAGATAAATGTTCGACGAAATTCCCCGGGTCATCTGAAGGCGCTGCCTGCCAGGCTGGTTGTAAAGCCAAGGATGAATTTTGCGCTCAAGTCGGGGCGGTTGGCGGTGCCGGGTGTTTTCAGTGCATTAAGAAGGTCAATCCCCCGCCGGTTCAGCAGTGTGCCAATCTCGGATTAATCACCAATGCTCAATGCGCGACCACCTGCCAGGCCGACGAGGATTGTGTCGCCGCCGGCCAGACTAACACCGGGCAAGTGTGTTTTCAATGCGTCAAGAAACCAAAAAATTGTGACAAGGAAGGCAAGACGAACCGTGCAATTTGTAATAAATGTGCCGGTGATGAGAAATGTTCACCGGACGGCGTGGCTGCCAACGGCGAGCAGTGTTACAAGTGCGAAAAGAAAAATTGCAAGGAATCCGGGAAGAAAGATAATTCCATCTGCCCTGGCTGCGCAGCGAAAGACGGTAAATGCGTTCCCGACGGCGCCGCGCCCAACGGCGAGGCGTGCGTCAAATGCGAAAAGAAAAATTGCAAAGACATTGGGTTAAATACGCAGGACGTTTGCGCCGAGTGCCGCAAAAATGGCGAGGCCTGTAAATTTGCAAAGAAGTCCCCGAGCGGCGAGAGTTGTTACGAATGCAGCAAGACGTCGAAGGAGGAATGCTCGGAAGGCTCGATTCCGGGTAACTGCAAAGGAGATTTTTGCAGTGAAGGTGAGCTCTGCCAAGATGTTAAGCCTAACTGTCACGTCTGCAAGCCTAAACCCAAAGAATGTAATCCCGGCGACGCTCAAGGGCGCTGCGCGGTAGATTCCTGTTACCCGACGGAAATTTGTGTCAACACGCCCAACGACTGCCACCGTTGCCAGAAACGTTACTCCAGTTGTGAGCCTGGTGCGCTACCAGCCGCCTGTCAGGCTGACTCTTGTTCTGCGGGAGAGTACTGCGTTAACACCCCGCTAGGCTGCCACAATTGCTTGCCCTTGCCGGAGGAAGCGGAATGTTCCAACGGCTACGCGCCGGGCCCTTGCCCAGGAGCCTGCAGTGCGTCGCAAGACTGCCGCCAAACCCCAGGCCCTTGCCACCTTTGCCAACAGAAAGCAGAGACGTGCAAAGAATTAAATCTGCTCGACATGACGGAGTGTTCGTCCTGCGATGCTAATCCGGAAACGCATTGTGTTCAGGTGGCGCGTAAAAGCGACGGCTGGCCGTGTTACGAATGCCGTCAAAAAGAATGGTTAGAAATGTGTACCGGCGACGGAATGTACCACAGCTGTAATCCCAATCCTTGCCGCCAAGATGAATATTGTGCCCCTCTTCAGTGGGGGGAAGGATGTTACGGCTGTTACAGAAAAGATGAGCTGGAATGTTCGCAGATGGATCTTTACGATTGGGCGACTTGTTATAAATATTGTAAAGAGTACGGCGAGGATTACCAATGTGTGCCGTCGGGAATAACGCCTTCGGGTGATAAATGTTTTGAATGTGTCCCTAAAGACACGGGGAAATGCCCGCCGCCGTCGTTTGAATACGGCGCTTGTAGCCAGTGCTGGGAAAATAAACTTTGGTGCCAGCAAGTATCGACGACAGATCAGGGTGATGTTTGTTACCAATGCAAAGAGCCGACGAAGGAAGAGACCTGCGAAACTCTAGGTTATTTCTCCAGCTGTTCTCCCAATCCCTGCTGGGAAGGAAAACAGGTTTGTGTCCCCGAGAATCCAAAAGACTCAGACTCGGAATGTTTTACTTGCAAAACTAAGCCACCGACCGAAGATGACTGCGAATATTACGAATTGTACAAAAGTTGTGACGCCTGTGACCCAGAATTAGAGGATTGTGTGTCCACGCCGGCCGGCGAAAAACAGATTCCTTGTTACAAGTGTGTTAGAAAACCAAGCTGTGAAGATATTGGGAAAATGACGCAGGCAGGCTGTGCTCAATGCAGCGAAAAGAATCAAGAATGTAAGCCCGCCGGTGTGGCGCCCAACGGCGATGAATGTTTTGAATGCGTGAATAAAAAAATAGAACATTGTCATGATGAAAAGATGTTGGAGCTGACTGATTGTTTTGATTGCGAGCACGATACGACCAAAGAGTGCGTGCAGGTAGGCCGCCAAACTTCCGACGGGTGGCCGTGTTATGAGTGCCGCTCCAAAGAACGCCCGGAAGATTGTGAGAAGCGGCAAGCGTTCTCCAGCTGCAGCCCATTCCCGTGCCGGGACGATGAGGAATGTGTTTCGGATTTCGGGAAAAGTGATTTTCTGGGGCCATTACAGTGTTATATCTGCCAGAAAAAAGAAATGCGTATTTGTTCCGACAATGGCTTAGCTGATTGGGATACTTGCCAGAAGTATTGTCCAAAGGAAACGGCCGAATGCGTATCGGTGATGGACCCTGAAATAAAAGCTAACTGCTATGACTGCGTACAAAAAGACCAGGGCCGCTGCCAGGACCCGGCCTTTGAATATCGTGGCTGTTATTCGTGCTGGAATGCTGGATTACAATGCCAGCCTCTATCCACAACAAAGGATGGTACGGTTTGTTATTCTTGTGTTCATTCCGATGAAAATTCTTGCGCCGCGTACGGCTATTTTCAAAGTTGCACTCCATCCCCTTGTTGGGAGGGAAAACAAATTTGTGAACCGGTTAACCCCAAGGGAACAAATTTGCAATGTGCTGAGTGCAAAGAAAAGCCGATTACCGAGGACGATTGTGAATATTATGAGTTACAGTCAAGCTGTGATCCCAATCCTTGTTGGGATGATGAAGAATGTGTGATGACGAAAACGGGCGATCATCAAATTGATTGCGCGGAATGTAAAACAAAAGGGCATTGTGAAGATATCGGTAAATTGAATGAATCTGCTTGCGAGGGCTGTAAGGAAAAAGGCGGCCAATGCGTTCCATCGGGCCAAGCGCCTAATGGTGAAGCGTGTTACGATTGCGTCATGCCCAAAGATTGCGCCGAAGAAGGTTTGATGAATCAGAATGCTTGTGAGCAGGAATGCCACGGCGACGATACGCGTGAATGTATTAAGGTAGCCACGGCCCACAGCGGCGAAGATTGTTATTCTTGTTTGACCAAAGACAGCTACATTTGCGAGCAGAAAAAATTGTTGCCGGGGGGTTGCCCTGCCCAATGCAGCGAAGATGAAAAGTGTGTCGAGAAATCTCCCGAGGGTTATCGTGTCCGCTGTCACGTTTGCGAAAAACTTCCGCCCGTCAATTGTCCGGAAGGCTCAATGAAAGGAAACTGTCCGGGGAATTGCAGTTCGGATCAAGAATGCGTTCAACAGGATAAATGTTATTCCTGTGCGACGAAAAAGAAAAGCTGCGAAGAAATGGGCATGATGCCGCGTTCGGCATGCGATGCCTGTGAAGCCGATGGCAAGCATCAGTGTGTTCCCAAAGGCCAGGCCACCAACGGCGATGCCTGTTACGAATGCCAGGAAAAAATAATAGAAGAAGTCGATCCTTGCAGTAAAAAACAAATGCTTCCCGGCGGCTGTCCCGCCCAATGTTCGGGCGATGAAAATTGTGTGCCCCAATCGGCGGAAGGAAAGGCCTGTCACCAGTGTGAACAAAAACCCCGTGTATCCGGACAGAATTGCCAGCAAAAAGGGTTTATTACCTTGGATGGTTGCAGTTCTTGTTTGGAAAGCGGTGGCACTTGCAATCCGGCGGGGACTGATGATTTTGGTACGGCATGTTATCAATGCCAGAAATCGGCCATCGATGACCGCTGCGAAAACGGGTACGCGCCGGGGAAATGTTATGAGATTACTTGTTCAGCCAGTGAAACCTGTGTGGAAAGTACGAAATCCGGCAAAAAAGTTTGCCATAAATGCGTTCCTAAGATACAAGAGAAGAGTTGTCAGAATTTAGGTGCAATGGACGGAGGTTGTCCTGATTCATGTTCCACCGGACAAGAGTGTATTGCCGTCAATGCCGAAGGGTTGCAGTGTCATAAGTGTAAAGAAGCGCCGAAGACATCCGTGTGCACCAGCTCCGACTTTTTTAAAGATTCGAGCTGTGACGGTAAATGTAAATCAGACGAGTATTGCTCTTATGTTTTCGTCAGTTCAATTAATGGAGGAGGAACGTGCTGGCGATGTTATCAAAAACCGACAGAAAAAGTTCAGTGCACTGAAGGAACGCAACCGGGAACATGCCCCGGAAGCTGCAGTTCTGATCAAGACTGTGTGCAGAATGGGAATTGTTATTCTTGTCAGGAAAAGCCGAAGACACAATCGCAGTGTGGTTACGGTCTGTCTCCCGGTGGCTGTCCGGGAGATTGTATCGGCGGCGCTCAATGTTTTGAATCAGCCGGGCCGTGCCATATGTGCCGGTTATCGATGTGTACCCCGCCAACATTTCCGGTAAGCGGTTGTCCCCAATGTTACGAAAGCGGCGGTAAATGTATCCCGGCGGGAGGAATATCCCATCCAGGCGGCGGAAATAATCCGGCGGGTGGCGGTGGTGGTACTGCCCCAGGGCCGGAGTCGATTTGTGTCTACATGATTGAAGGTGCACCGCTATGTTATCGTTGTGAATATCCTGAATCGTGTGAAAAATACGGCGAATACAGCGCCTGTATGGAATGTTATAACGATGAAGTTTGCCTGCCCGGCCATGTGCTGACCGATTCGCTAACAGGAAAAAAATTTCGCTGTGTACGTTGTGTCCCCAAAAAGAAAGTAAAAATTACCTACGTCATTATTATTATTGAAACGCCGCATGAACGATTTGTTTTGGATGAAAAATCAAAAACAGGTTTTGTCCCGTCGGCATTTATGGTGTTGGCTAAAGTCGATGAGGCAACGGGGATGGTTCAAAACGCGCAAGGGGAATTAAAGAAAATTGCTGATTTTGTCGGCGGGTTTAATGCCGGTATCGGCGCCGCGGGTATTGTTTCAACAACGTCATTGAGTATCGATGATTTGGCGGCAAAATTAAAAGGCAAGGTTGCCGGATCGGGGAAAAGCGGTTCCGGTTGTTTTGATGATTTTAAAGAGGGAGAAGAAGATAGTTCAGGAAAAGAAAAGAAAACAGATAAAAAATCCGATGAACCGGTTGTCACGGATAAAGATTTAGCTCAGGCAGATGCAAGCGGTGATCCGGCGGTGACAGGCCCGATAGTTTCTTGCGGCCAAGTGGGAGATAAAAAGGCTTTGGGAATTTTTGATGCCAGCGGCGCATTGGTTGATGTTGTAACCGACAATACCTTGAAGGCAACTCCCACGGCGGTAGAAGATGTTTTAAATAAGGCACAAGAAGCCAGTGAGCGTTTCCTGGGCATTAAAAAACCGGACATTGCGCAATTGTTTTCTCAATTTACCGGAATTCCAGTGAGACAAATTAATGAAATGGTAAAAAATGTTGTGCCTCCGGAAGAAGCTAGGAAAGGCAAGAAGAAGAAAAAAGAGGAAGAAGTAAAGGTTGAAATTGTTCCCAACGATCCTTTGTTCCAGGTCGGCCCCAAGGAAAAGAAAAAGAAATTGTTGGGTATTCTCGGCAGCAGTACTGAACCTGCACCTGTGATTATGGGAATTGGCATGAAGATGGGTGGTGCTGTTTTGGGTGGAGGTAGCGGACAAAAAGAAGAAGGCCCCGACATTAAGGATCAGTATGCCTTGCATTCGATCGGATTTACACCTTTGTCGGATCCAGATTCCGGGTGGAATGTTATTGACTCGACGCAAAAAAATGTGACGGTGGCGGTTATCGATTCAGGCTTTGACTTATCGCATCCGGATTTCCCGGCGAATATTTGGAAAAACCCTGCGGAGATTCCCGGTAACGGTATTGATGATGATCAAAACGGTTATGTTGATGATGTCCAGGGTTGGAACTTTCTTGACGGAAATAATGACGTGTCGTTGGATATCCGCGGGCACGGGACTTTTGTCGCCGGAATTATCGCGGCGAAGTGGAATAACGGGGTCGGTATTGCCGGAATTAATCCCGGCGCGGAATTGATGCTGTTAAAAGTCGCGGATGGGGACGGCAAAACCAATAGCTGGAATATTTACCGGGCGATTAATTACGCTGTTTCCAAAGGCGCGCGCGTTATCAATATTAGCTTGGGGTCACGCGGAATTTCCAAACTTGAACAGGCGGCCATTGACCGGGCGAATGCGATGGGAGTTTTTGTCGTTACCGCCAGCGGTAACAATGGGGAGGAAATAACCGGCCACGGGCCGGCTTCATCCAAACATGTTTTTGCGGTCGGTGAAACAGATTTTGACGGTGCGCGTAGTACAGTTTCCAACTGGGGGCCTAATAATGCATTATTAGCACCGGGTGAGCAGATTTATTCGCTTTGTTCCAAAGATGCCAAAGAAGTTTTGCCGAGTATCCGTAAAGCAGGTTATTACAAACAAAATGGGACATCATTTGCCGCGCCGATGGTTGCGGCTACGGCTTCCTTGATGTTAGCCAAAAATCCTAAATTAACGCCGGAGGAAATCGGCGATATTCTCATGGCTACCGCCGATGAAATGTACGAAGACGGTTGGGACGCTTTGTCAGGCGCTGGCTTTCTAAACGCCGCGAAGGCTTTACGGACCGATCCATCCAAGTTTTTAATCGCTATGTTTACTAACCTGCGTATTAACCTCAATCATCAAAAGGATCTTGAATCCGTTGATGTCTACGGAACCGTCCGCGGGCCGTTTAAAGAATTTTATGTCGAAGTAGGGAAAGGAAAATTGGCGAGCAAATTTGATCCGGTGGCCGGTCCGTTTACACAAGAGGTGACGTACGGGTTTTTGACTAGAATTAATGTTAAAGAAAATTTGCGCGGCGGTGATGAATGGGTCTTGCGGATTCGGGTTATCGATCAAAACGGCCAAACAAAGGTGGCGACCACGCCGCTGAAATTTGGAAAATAAGAGGGTTAGATGAGGATGTTGAAGAGTAAATTAAAATCGGGATTTATCGGGATTGCGGCATTGTTCGCAGCGACAACGGCCTGGGCAGGGACTTTCACTTTCAATGAGGGGAATTCCACCGTTGCTTTTACGACGGAACATACCATTGGTTTTAATTTCGGAGTTATTCAGAAATTTAGCGGCACAATTGTTGTGGATGAACAGAGTTTCACCATTCAAGATATCCAGTTTAGTTGTGATATGGCTAGTTTGACAACGTTTAATAAAAGGCGGGATGAAGTCCTAAAGTCAGATAAATTTTTTGATGTAACCAAATATCCGCAGGCCCAATTCGCCTTTAAGAAAATCGGTAAAGACAAGATTACCGCTGATGTGACGATAAACGGAAAGACCGTGCCTGTTGAGTTTGATTATCGTTTTTGGGGTGTTGCTAAGAATAGCAATACCGGGGAGAAGAAAGCGGCCCTTCAGATGGTCGGGCACAATCTCAAACGCGCCGATTTTGGCCTTGATTATAACGTCTTAAGCGACGACGGCCAGCCGCTTCTGGGTGAGGACATTCATCTCATATTGGATTTGGTCGGAGTTTTAAAATAGAACTAAACGTAATGGTTTGTGATATGATAGCCACTTTATTAAGGGAAAGTGGCTTTGTTTTTTATCCACCTTCGCAAAAAACCACGGCTTTTTAGCCGTGGATGAATGCGGACTAAAAAGCCGTGTTGAAGAAGGATTTCGCCCTCGGTGGATAACCCCGACGAGTATGGCGAAATTATCGGAGAAAATTTCGCCATGGGTTATCCTGCGAAATTTCTCTCCGAGAAATTTCCAGGACTTTACCCTTGAAATCGCACGGCGATTTCTAAGGGCGAGTCGGGGTAAAGCAGGAACCACGGCTGTTAAGCCGTGGGGAGCTCCATCATGAAGAATAAACGGTTTTTGCTAACGTGTTTCTTTTTTTCCGGATTCTGCGGCCTGGTGTACGAGGTCATCTGGCTGCGGGTGATGTCGTTGATTTTTGGGAACACGACGTATGCGACGAGCACTGTTTTAAGCAGTTTTATGGCCGGATTAGGGTTGGGAGCGTTGTATTTTGGCAGAAGAATAGACAAAAAAGGAAATCCTGTTTTAGTTTACGCCTGGATGGAAGCCGGCGTCGGAGTTTATGCGCTTTTGACACCGTTATTATGGAAGTTGATGGAATGGTTGTCCGTTGGTTTTTACCGCAGCATCGAACCATCGTTTTTACAATTCTCGTTATTTAAATTTCTCTTGGCGTTTGTGTGTATTTTCCCGCTGACATTTTTAATGGGCGGGACTTTACCGGTTATTTCTAAGGCTTTAATTAAAGACAGCCAAGAGTCTGCGAAGTTTGTCGGCAAGCTTTATGCGTTAAACACTTTCGGGGCAGTTTGCGGGGTTTTGGTAACCGGGTTTTATGCGCTTTATACCTTTGGGCTTTGGCAGACAACCTTTTTTGCCGCAGCATTGAATATTGGTATTTTTTGGCTTTGCCGAAAATTTCTTAAAACAAATGATTATCGTTTTGAGCCTCAATCTTCGCAAAACCCGGAAGAAGAAATAACCGGCAAACTTAATCCGCCGCAAGTTTTTCTTCTTTTGTTTTTGTTCGGTATTTCCGGCGGCGTGTCGATGTTTTACGAAGTCGGCTGGACAAGGATTCTAGCTAATGTGCTCGGCGGAACGGTCTATGCTTTTTGCGTGATGCTTGCCACTTTTCTTTTAGGCATTGCTTTGGGAAGTTATGTTTGTGGCGCTTTCGTTAATCCTCGGCGCTTAAATATGTGGGCCTTTTCTTTGATGCAAATGGGAGTTGCCGCTTTTGTGCTTCTGGGATTAAATGAATTTAATGAGATGCCGTTTCGGTTTATTTCTCTTTACCGTTTGGCCAAAGCGCAGGCATTATTGATTGAAGCCGGAAAGTTTTTATTTTGTGCTTCGGTCATGTTTTTGCCAACATTTTTGCTGGGCGCAATGTTTACCTGTTTTGTTCATATTGTCCGACGGAATTTTCCCTTGGGCCGCCAGATTGGTTCATCTTACTTCTCTAATACTATCGGTACAATAGTTGGTTCTCTATTAGCCGGATTTTTATTTATTCCAACTTTGGGCGTGCAAAAGACTTTGATTTGGGGCGCGTCGCTAAATGTGTTTGTTGGGATTGTTATTTTCTTTATGGTTGCGTCCTACCGTCACTGGGCACAGACATTCATTAGTATGTTGGTTGTGGCAGCAGTTATTTTCACTGGAGTTAAAGTCAAGCCATGGGATTTAACGGTCATGACCAGAGGGTTGGCACTGCAACCACAAAAGGTTATCGGCAATAGCCGGGAAGATCTTAATAAGTCCCTGCGCGAACGCGAGGTTTTATTTTATAAAGAGGCTTTAAACACAACCGTCAGCGTGGTTCGCTGGCGTGATAATATTGCCTTGGCGGTGAATGGGAAAGTGGATGCCTCCAATCACGACCTTTTTACGCAGTATTTCTTAGGGCACTTGCCGATGCTGCTGCATCCCAATCCGCAAAAAGTTTTGGTTATCGGGTTAGGTTCAGGCTCAACTTTGGCCGCCGTTGCTTCATATCCTGTGACTGAAATAGATGGCGTTGAACTAGAGAAAGCCGTTGTCGAAGCTTCAGATTTTTTTAAAGATTTAAATCGAAATGTCCTGCACGATCCCCGTGTTAAAATGTTTGTCAACGACGGCCGTAATGTTTTGCTGGTGCGCCCGGATAAATACGATGTGATTATTTCCGAACCGTCTAATCCCTGGATTGCCGGCGTCGCCAACCTTTTTTCTTTAGAGCATTTTCAGCTGATGAACCGGCGGCTTAATCCGGGCGGGCTTGTCTGTCAATGGGTACATACTTATCAAATGTCTACCCAAGATTTGGCGATGATCATTAATACGTTCAGCAAAGCCTTTGGGCATGTCCAACTTTGGTCAGCGGATCAGTATGATTTGATGCTGGTTGGCTCCAACGAAGCGTTTGCCATTGACTGGCAGCGGTTTTCTAAATATTTAAAAGATCCAATAATAGCTTCGGATCTTTCCAGTTTTGGCACGCCAACTCCCGAGAGCCTTCTTGCTTCTTTTTGGTTAGATGATAAAGAAATACGTTTCTTAACGAAAGAGGCCAAGGTGCATACGGATAATCTGCCGCTATTGGAATTTTCCGCGCCGCGGAATTTGTATGCCATAACGGTGCCGGATAATTACCGTTGGCTGAATTCACAAAGAACTTATATTTATCCTTTGGTGAATACGGGCAGTGACCTAAATAAAAAAGCTGATTTTTATTTTGGGGTGGCCCGCGGTTTTTTGGGCCGAAAATTTTACATCGATGCTAAGCTTACCAGTGAAATGGCGCAACTTCTTGACCCGCAAAATCCGCTTTTTCTTGAAATGTCAGGGATTATTGATTATTCCATTGATGCGCTTGATAGGGCAGAAGAACATCTGACAGAGGCGCTGCGGTTAGATCCGCAGCTCAGCGAAAGCCAGCATTACTTGGGATTAGTTTATTTAAAGGAAGGCAAGGTTAAAGAGGCGTTGGGATATCTTCAAAAGGCGGTTAGCCTTCAACCGGATAATAGCCTGTGTCTAGAACATTACGGCGACGCTTTGGTTAAAGATGGGCAGTTTGTACAGGCGCTGACCGTGTACGAAAAATTGTTACAGGAAAGGAAAGAGGATTTTGCGACTTTGCGTAAGATAAAAAATATTCATCTTAGGCTCAGCCCCGTGCCTGTTAAGATCGAAGCGTTAAAGAGGTTTATTAAGGAATATCCTCTTTTTGACGAAACCTATTTAGAATTGGCACAAGTGTTGCAACAGTTGCAGCTTTATCCGCAGGCTTTAGCAGCGTTAAAAAAATATGAGCGGTTAAACCCTAATGATGAGAAGATGTATATTTTTACCGCGATGATTTTTGAGAAGTTAGGCGACAAGATACAGATGGCGGAAGCTTTAAGGAAGGCGGTCAAGATTGACCCCGCGCTCGGCCGTCAGCCGGAAATTAAAAAAGTATTGGAAAGAAGGTAGGGGTTTAAATACAATAATCCAGGTGAAACGAAACCACAGAAGAAAGGTATTAAGCATATGTCAATAAATAATAATCAAAAAATTGCAGTTGTGACCGGCGCTAACCGCGGCATTGGTTTTGAGATTTGCCGGCAGCTGGCGCAAAATGGTTTTCTCGTCGTCTTGACCAGCCGGGATGAGAAAAAAGGCCTGGCCGCGTGTGAAAAGCTTCATAAGGAAGATAAAGCGGTCCGTTATTTTAAATTGGATGTTATTCATTCGGCCAGCGTTATGGCGTTAAAAGATTTTTTGCAAAAAGAATTCGGCCGCTGCGATGTCCTTATTAATAACGCCGGAATTTTTCCTGATATTAATGATCATGGCTCTGGTGAGTGGCCCAGTATTTTTAATTCTCATGTGGATGTTATTCAAGAAGCGATGGAAACAAATGTTTATGGGCCGCTCCATTTATGCCAAGCGGTTATTCCATTAATGAAGAAAAATAATTTTGGAAGGATAGTGAATATGTCCAGCGGAATGGGCCAACTCAGCGATATGAACGGCGGCTGCCCGGGATACCGTATTTCAAAAACTTCCTTAAATGCTTTGACACGGATTTTTTCTGACGAGCTTAAAGGAACGAATATCCTCATTAACTCCATGTGCCCGGGCTGGGTAAAGACCGAGATGGGCGGGCCCGAGGCAACGCGTGAAATTCCCGAGGGTGCTGATACGGCTGTCTGGCTGGCCACTTTACCCGACGGCGGGCCTTCCGGCAAGTTTTTCCGCGACCGCAAAGAAATCAAGTGGTAAATAAGATTTATAAAACGAAAAAAGTAGCCCTTTTATTTAGAAATAACGCTGCCGAATTTCTAAACGGACTCACCGCTAACGAGATTACGAAACCGCGCAACGCCTTCCTTAATATCCACGGGCGGATTATTGCCACCTTTGACCAGTTGAAAATCAGTGATGAGGAAGTTTGGGCACTCGTTGAGGCGCCTTTTGTTGATGCTGTTTGCGATCATCTTGATCGTTACGCTAAATTAAGCGGGGTTAAAGTCGAAAAGCGCAAGGAAGTAGTTTTTTTTAATTTAGACGGAGAACTTAAACTTATCGAAGGGGAATATCGTATCCCCCAAAACCAGGGGCAATTGGTGATTGCCGATCGCCATCTGCAAACCAACGTTTCCGTCGAAGAATTCACGTTTTTTCGGCTTAAAAATTACATTCCGGTCCACGGCATTGACTATCAGGATGAATTTTTGTTAAATATTAATGAAACGGATTTTGTCTCGTTTACCAAAGGCTGTTTTTTAGGCCAGGAACCCGTTTCCAAAGTCCACAGCCGATCCAAGCCGAGTTGGAAATTAGTTGTTAAATATGAAGATGAGTGTACTGCGGAAGAGAAGCTTAAAATGACTTCCAGGGCGTTGGATCCGCAGGCACAAAGATATTTGGGATTCGTATTTGTTGATAATAAGTAAATGTCAGGGAGGTTGAGCAATGGCCAATTTTTCTTTTGATATTGTCAGTGAAGTCAATTTCCAGGAAGTGGCAAACGCACTTAACCAGGCAAAAAAAGAGCTTGCCCAGCGTTATGATTTCCGTGGCAGCAAATCATCGATTGAATATAAAGAAAAAGAAAAACAAATAATCCTCGTTGGGGATGATGACTATAAATTAAAAGCATTAAAAGATATCCTGATGGGACAGATGGCCAAAAGAGGTGTGTCGTTCAAGGCGTTTACCTTTAAAGATCCGGAAAGGGCTTTTGAAGGGACCTTAAAACAAGTGGCCGAAATTGTTTCGGGTATTCCGCAGGATAAAGCCAAAGAGCTCAACGCAATTATTAAGGATTTAAAGTTAAAAGTTCAGTCTCAGATTGAAGGGGAGAAAATCCGTGTATTCTCCGCTAAAAAAGATGAACTTCAGGCCGTGATTGCCCATTTACGCGCGATTGATTTTACGCTCCCACTCAATTTTACGAATTACCGATAATACGGCGTATTAATTTTTGACAAATGCAGTAAAATCGTTGATAATATGCCCATTGTCTTAATACTAATAGAGAAGGAATAAATATGAATACCCGCACCAAAGCCGTTCATGTCGGCGTTTACCAGGACAAATCGTTTAATTCGGTCACCACACCCATTTATCCGACTTCGACTTTTTATTTTGATAAGCTCGGCGTCAATAAAGGTTATGATTATACCCGTAGCGGTAACCCGACGCGTACGGCGCTTGAGCAGAACCTCGCGGCTTTAGAAGGCGGTGTGGGCTGTTCGGCGACTTCGACGGGGATGTCAGCCATCACTGCCGTATTGTTTTTCCTTAAGTCCGGGGACCACGTCATTACCGGCGATGATATTTATGGCGGGACTTATCGGCTTTTCAATCAGGTTTTTCCGGAAATGGGGATTAAATTTTCCTTTATTAATATGAGAGATTTAAATGCCGTGAAAAGGGCAATCACTGCAAAGACAAAAATGATTTGGATCGAAACGCCTTCCAATCCGCTTTTAAATATTGTCGATCTCGGTGCTGTTATTGGTTTGGCCAAGAAACGTAAAATATTAACGGTGGTGGATAATACTTTCCTGACACCTTATTGCCAGAAACCCTTTGAATTCGGGGCAGATATCGTTGTCCATTCCACAACAAAATATTTAAACGGGCATAGCGATGTTGTCGGCGGTGCAATTATTTATGGCAATAAACAGCTTGAAGAGCGCGGGCGTTTTCTCGTCAATGCTTTGGGTGTTTCGGAAGCGCCGTTTGATGCCTGGCTTGTTCTGCGCGGCGTGAAAACACTTGCCCAGCGGATGGACGCGCATCAGCACAATGCGATGGCCATAGCGCAATTTCTCGAACAACATAAGAATGTAAAAAAAGTTTATTATCCGGGCCTGCAGAGCCATCCGCAGCGTGCCTTAATCAAAAAACAAATGGAAGGTTGCGGCGGGATGCTTTCTTTTGAATTAGATACCAAGAAAGTCTCGTTGGATAAATTCTTTCAGAAAGTAAAAATTTACTGCCTGGCGGAAAGCTTAGGCGGCGTCGAGTCGTTAGTCGAATCACCGTGGTTCATGAGCCATAAGTCGATGGGCGAAAAAGGGCTCAAAGCCTCGGGGATTACTAAAGAGACTATCCGTGTTTCCGTTGGTATCGAAGGGACGCAGGACCTTATTGACAGTTTAAGGCAAGCATTGAAAGGTTAAGGTGTTTGACCTTTTCCATAGTTGGCTGCACTCTTTTTCATCCCTCCTTAATCCCAATAAATTTACAATGATTTCATGACGGAAAATATTCCACAGCAAAATTCTTTTGTTTCAGATGAAGATGTTCAGCTAATGCTGAGGTTTCAACAAGGCGATAAAGCCGCTTTTGAGAAGTTAATGGTTAAATATTATCCGCGTGTTCTGAATTTTATCTATCGTTACTGTGGAATTCGGGAAATTGCCGAGGATTTAACTCAGGAAGTGTTTGTTAAGGTTTACAAAAATGTGCAAGGGTATCAACCGCAAGCAAAAATTCAGACATGGCTTTTTACCATTGCCAGAAATATCAGTTTAAATGAATTGAGACGGTTGAAGCGGCCAACGGTCTCATTAGATGAGTCGATTGGTACCGAAGACGGCCAAGTAAAGCGGCAGATAGCTGATGAAAATGCGGTTAATGTGGGTGAACAGATGATGCAAAGCGAACGCGCTCTAGCCGTACAAGAAGCTATTAATGAATTGCCCGAGAACCAGCGGATGGCTGTTATTTTAAGGCGGTATGAAAATATGTCCTATGAAGAGATTGCACAAGCTATGAATACGAGTATTAAGGCGGTGAAATCGCTTCTTAATCGGGCCAAAGAAACTTTGAAGATAAAATTAAGCAGATGTGCCGAATAAATTGTAGGGGGCACGGCATGCCGTGCCCTTACGTTATATTTAATTTTCCGAAACATTTTTGAAGTTTATGTGTTTAATTAGCTGGAGGCCAATATGGATTGTCAAAGAATACAAAGATTAATTCCTGAATATACCAACGGCGAGTTGCAACCATCTGAAATTGATGAAGTTAAAAATCATTTGAGTGTTTGCGCAGCCTGTCAAAAAGAATTGGCTTTGTACACAAAATCCTGGCAGATGTTAGGCGATTGGAAAACTATAGAACCGGAAGCGGGCTATGTTTCGCGTTTCTGGACGAAGGTTGCTTTAGAGCAATCTTGGTACGAAAGGCTTTTGCAGGACTTAAGGAATTCTGTTAGTGGTCGGCGTTTGGCTCCAGTTTTAGTAACCGCGTGTATGCTGTTGATCGTTGGTTTTTTCTCGCTGCATGTTTACCAAAAACAGCAAATGGACACAGAATTTCTGGCCAGTGTCAATGAAGAAGAAATCGAAATTGTTCAAAACATAGAGCTTGCCGAAAATTATGATATTATTCAAGAATTGGATTCTTTAGAAGATATGGATGTTATTGAAAATATGGATATTTTGGAGCCAACAGTTTCATGAACTCTCTAAAACTTAAGATCATTCTAGTTTCTTTTAGTCTTTGGGCTTTATGTCATACTCAACCGGTGCAAGCGAGCAGTGATGATGAAAAGGTTTCACAAGAGGATTCTGAACTCATTGATAATCTTGAAATTCTGCAGGATTTCGAGCTTTTGGAAGAAGAAACAACATTTTTAGAAAATTATCAGGATATCGGAGATGAAAAAAATGAAAACTAAAATATTAATGGTAACAATTGTATCTTTGTTGATAGCAACCCCGGGGCGATTTTTAACAGCAGCCAATGCCCAAAATAATTCTTCTATTGAAGAACCGCGGGGGCAGCCTGGAGAAGATCAGGAAGGAAAACGGGCAAAACTCCGTGAGCGCTGGAGCAATCTTTCTGAAGACGAAAAACAGAAATACCGGGAGCGTTTTAAAAAATTGAAAGATATGACCCCGGAACAAAGGCAAAAAATCAAAGAACGTCATGAAAAACTTAAAAATCTCCCTCCGGAAGAGCGAGAGAAAATTCGTGCCAATTGGGCTAAGTTTAAAGATTTGTCCCCAGAAAAAAAACAGGCCATTCGTGAAAAATTTCAACGTTGGCAGAATTTGCCTGATGATGAAAAGCAGAAAATAAAAGAGCGCCGCCAAAATCTTAAAAATATGACCCCGGAACAACGTGAGAAATTTCAGGAAAGACGCCAAAAATGGCAGCAGCTTCCGGAAGAGAAGAGGAAAGAATTAAGAAAGGAATTCCGACAGAGAAGATTGAATAAAAAAAGTTAAAATTCTGCGGAACTTTTGGCAAATCAATGTGTTTAAAGAATAGGGAAAAACAAAAAAGGAGAGGGAATATATGAAAAAGTTAACTGTTTTAACAAGTGTTTTGGCAATGTCAGCGGTTTTAGTATTTGCAAGAAATGTTTTAGCTGATGATGAGCAGAAAAACACGGGAGAAATCCACCGCGATCGAGGTGAAATTAAAGATGACCGTAAAGAATTGAGGGGAGATCGTAAGGAAATACAGGATGATTACAAGGACTTGAGACGCAATTGCAAAAAGGGTAATAGCGGGGAATGCAAGGACGAGGCCCGCGAGTTAAGGGAAGACCGTAAGGACCGTAGGGATGACCGAAAGGACATTGTAAAAGATCGGAAGGATTTAAGACAGGATAGGAAAGAAAGATTTTTGGAAAACCATCCTGGCGCGACAAAGGAAGAAGCTGCTGAGGCATTAAAAGATAAGAGGAAAGAAAACATTAAGGATCGGGCCGAAGAGATTCGCGAGAATCATCCCAACGCCTCTCCCAAGGAAGTTAAGTGGGCAGCAAAGCACCCAGTGAAAGCCAGGGCAGCGCACCAGAGAAGGAATCAATAAATAATAAGTAGATTTAGTGAAGGGTTGAAGCACCTTAAGAAGCCGGGTTAACCCGGCTTCTTTTTTGTAGAAAACACGAAAGGTTTCTTATAGAATAGCTGCGTTGTCCACCTTCGCAAAAAACCACGGCTGTTAAGCCGTGGGGAGCTCCATAAAAAAGGAGGGAAGATAATGGTCGATGAACAAGATTCAAAATATTTAAAAATATTTTTGAAGGACACACTTATTAAGGAAGTAATGACCGTACCGGCCATTTGTGTTCATGTCGATGATGACTTCAGTTTGGTTGCCGAGCTGTTTGTTGCCAAGGACATTCGCCACCTGCCGATTATTGACGGATCAGGTAAGTTGGTGGGGTTTATTTCCCAGCGGGATTTATACCGTACCTTAGCGCCGCGTAAATTTTTCGATGGAAAGGTTTATTACGATAAGAATACAATAATCGACGAAAACGGGTATTATGAGAAAGATACGTTAAATCAGTATATTTTAAATTATATCATGCATAAAGACCCGCCTTGCCTGACGCCCGAAAATACTATTGGTGACGCAATTCATAGCATGGTCCAGCAAAAGGTCGGATGTGTTACGATTGTTGATAAAGATAAAAAACCTGTGGGAGTAATCACACGGTTTGATGTCTTAAAGTTGGCGGACAGCGTTTATACCACACATTTCAAATAAATTATAGTCATGAGAAAATTCTATCCTTTATTTTTTGCTATTTTTTCTTTTGTTTTCTTTACCGGCTATTCTGATCTAAGCCTGCAGAATATCGAGAATGCTTTTTTGCGCAAAGATTATCCTTCGGTCCTTAAGTTGGCGGAAGAATACTTGGGGAAAAATCCACCCGCCCCCAGTGTCAATAAAGTCTATTATTATGCGGGTACAGCGCATGTTCAGTTAAAAGATTATGATAAAGCACAAGAATATTTCGAGAAAATTATAAGAAACAACCCCGAAGCCAGGCTTCGTGATCAGGCAAACTTGGGAATCTTTGATGTTTGTTTTATGAAAGAAAATTATGGAGGAGCAGCAAGGGTTATTAAGAAAGTCTTGGAGGAATCGCCATCGTCCGACTATTTAAGCTCTGCGTACTTAAAAGCTGCCAAGGCTTCTTTAAAATTGGCTGAATGGGAACAAGCGGGTGATTATCTTAGGAAGATCGTACAGAAATATCCTAACAGTTTTGAATATCCATGGGCCAAGCAACTGCTCGAAGAGAAACAGTATTTCGCCGTTCAAGTCGGCGCGTTTATGGAACAACAGCGTGCGGAAGAAATGGTCGACGAACTTAAGAAGCGCAATGAATATGCTTACGTTGTTGTGACTAAAGATGAAGAGAATCAGAAATTTTACCGTGTGCGTGTCGGTCAATTGGCCTCCCTGGAAGAAGCAAAGACATTGCAGTCTCATATGACTCAGCTGGGTTATCCCGGGCGGATTTATCCTTAATGGGCGAAAGCAAAGCCAAGAAGATAGTCTTTATAGTAGGTCCTACCGGAATTGGTAAATCAGAAATAGCCCTTCATTTAGCAGAAAAAATTAACGGCGAGATCATTTCCTGCGATTCCATGCAGATCTATAAAGAGATCAACATTGTTAGTAACAAGCCTTCGCCCGAAGATCTAAAAAGAGTTCCGCACCATTTAATTAATGTTACATCAATCGAGGAGGAATTTGATGTGGTCCAATTTCGCCAATTAGCTGTTTCGGTCATTGAGGATATAGAGAAAAGAAACCGTATTCCTATTGCCGTTGGTGGGAGTGGGCTTTATGTGGAAATTTTGCTGGATGGTATTTTTGAAGGCGGAAGAAAAGACGCGCAATTAAGAGAAAGTTTAAAAGATCGGGCGGCAAAAGAAGGGATACCTGCCTTGCATAAAGAGTTAAAGCTTAAAGACCCTGCGGCAGCAGAAAAGATTCATCCGAATGATTTAAAGCGGATTATACGGGCATTGGAGGTGTTACAAGTTGAAGGCCGGCCTATTTCGATGAAACAAAAAGAACGCGATGGTCTTTGGGGCCATTATGATGTATCATTATTCGGGTTAACGAGGGACAGAGATAAACTTTATGAACGGGTCAATCAAAGGGTTGAGGAGATGTTTGAGCGGGGGTTAGTTGAGGAAATAAAAAATTTAGCCGGGGCAAATTGGAGCCCGACAGCTTCCAAACTTATTGGGGTAAAGGAAGTTTTAGGTTCCATCAACGGCGAGTACGGCCTTGAGCGTGCCAAGGAGCTGATAAAAATCAATACGCGGCATTTTGTTAAGCGCCAGTTTACGTGGTTTCGTAAAGACAAGCGGATTGAATGGATTAACCTTGATGAGAATAAAAATTTAGAGGATATTGTTAACCGGATAAAAGGAAAAATATGAGAAACGAATATTTAACGAATAAGGCCAGCAAAGAAAAAGTCCTGATTGTCGTTATTGATTTTCACCGGGAAAAAACGAATTGGAGCACCAGTGAGATTTTGCATGAAATGGAAGAGCTGGTCATTGCCTGCGGAGGCCATGTGGTCGACGGTATTGTCAGCCGTATTGACCGGCCTACGGCGGCTTTGCTTTTAACCAGCGGGAAAGTCGATGAAATCGCAAAACTTTGCGAAATGAAAGAGGTTGATACAGTTATCATCAGCCATGACCTTAAAGGCAGCCAGCAACGGAACCTGGAAGAAATTGTTAAAGTAAAGACTATTGACCGTACCCAGCTTATCCTCGATATTTTCGCCAGACGGGCCACTTCGATGGAAGGAAAGATGCAGGTTGAATTGGCTCAATTGGAATACCTTTTGCCGCGTTTAGTCGGTAAAGGTATAGAGCTTTCCCAGTTGGGCGGCGGTATCGGTACATCGGGCCCCGGGGAAACGAAACTGGAAATGGATCGCCGCCGTATCGGTCAAAAAATTGATGGGTTGAGAAAGAATTTAAAGGAAGTTGCCGCCGGACGTGATTTAAAAAGAAAGAAAAGAGAGCAAAAAGGAATCCCGACTATTTCTTTAGTCGGTTATACCAACGCTGGTAAATCAACGCTGCTTAATATCCTTTCGCAGGCAGAAGCAGTAACCAAAGACGGTTTATTTACAACGCTGGATCCTCTTTCTCGGCAATGGGTCCTTCCCAATAATCAGAAAGTGGTTATTTCCGATACCGTCGGGCTTATGCACGACCTTCCGCATAAATTAATAGAGGCATTTAAGGCAACCCTTGAGGAGGTTAAATACGCTGATCTTTTATTACATGTCCTTGATGTCAGCCATGATAATTTTCGTAATCTTTATGCCGCCGTGGAGGAGGTATTGGTTGAATTGGAGTCCAATAATCAGCCGACTATCATTGTGCTTAATAAGATCGATCAAATAGCCGACAAACATAAATTGGCAGAAATTCAGAAGCTTTACCGGGACGCAGTCCCCATTTCAGCTAAAACGGGAGAAAATATCGATCTTTTGAAGGAAAGAATTACACAAATGCTCGCTTCTGTATTTACGGAGATTGATGTGGATATTCCCATAAATCGGATGGACCTGGTTAACTTGGTTCATAAGGAAGGCCAAGTTCTCTCCATTAAATATTATAACGACAAAATTAACATCCGCGCCTCAGTTCCCGCCGCGTTAGCCGGTAAATTTAATTTATAGTTTAGCCGTAGGCAGCAAGCCTTTTAAAATAAACGAGGGGAAAAGTGTTGATTAGATAATCTAATTAATTTAATTATAATATATTGACAAATTAGTTAGTTAATGTTATATTGTTATTGAAGCTAAGGGAGCGATGAAAATGAAGGATAAGAAAGTATCACCTAAGAAGTTTGAATATCAAATCAATCCCGAAGAGCCGCTATTTATTATAGGAGTAGTCAGCGAGGTTGTTGGGATTCCGATTTGGACATTGCGGAAACTTGATGAAATGGGCGTTGTTTGCCCCGAGAGAAAAGGAAAGAAGACACGTTGTTATTCGCAAATCCAGATTAAAGAATTGAAATACGTAAATTATTTAATGAGTGAAAAGGGCGTTAATATTAGCGGTATCAAAATTATTTTAGAATTAGGAAAGGAGGAGAAAGATGGGTGAAGTTATAGAGATTTTTAGGGCATATTTTTTTGCTCAAAGATTAGCACTCATGCAAATCAAGTGCTAGGGGGAAAGGATTAATTTAACAAAGTGTTAACCAATCAGTTAGTCAAAGAAGGCGGTGATAAAAATGAACCAACTAGATAAATTTACACATAAAAGCCAAGAAACTATTCAAAAGGCCGTCGAGTTGGCGAGTGAACTCAATCACCAGCATATTGATCCGGACCATTTAAGCTACGCCCTTATTAAAGAAGAAGGCGGGATTGCACCGCTGTTTTTAGAAAAGCTGGGTTTATCCGTTAGCGGATTATTATCAGATTTGGAAAAAGAATTTGAGAAAAAACCTTCCGTTGAAGGCGGCCAACCGTATTTATCCGATGAATTAAATAAAATTTTCAGCAGTGCGCAGAAGATTGCCAAACAAATGAAAGATGACTATGTTGCGCAGGAGCATATATTTTTGGCGTTATATAAAGATGAGAATGCGTTTTTAAGCCGACAACTTAAAAGAAACGGCGTTAAAGAAAACGATATAACTAACATGATTCAACAAATCCGCGGAGGGCAAAAAGTGCAAGACCAAAACCCCGAAGAAAAATATCAGGCATTGGAGAAATATGGGCGTGATTTAACTCTTTTGGCAGAACAAGGGAAGCTTGATCCTGTTATTGGGCGGGATGAGGAAATTCGCCGTGTGGTTCAGGTTTTGTCTCGCCGAACTAAAAATAATCCTGTTCTCATTGGCGAGCCAGGCGTGGGAAAGACCGCGATAGTCGAAGGCTTGGCGCAAAGGATTTCTCTGGATGATGTGCCGGAAGGATTAAAAAATAAAAAAGTTATCGTGCTCGATATGGGAGCGCTTATCGCTGGCGCAAAATATCGTGGCGAATTCGAAGACCGGCTCAAAGCAGTTTTAAAGGAAGTTGAGTCAAAGGAAGGTAAAATTATTTTATTTATCGATGAGTTGCATACCATTGTTGGCGCCGGCAAGGCGGAAGGATCGATGGATGCCGGAAATATGTTGAAACCGGCGTTAGCCCGCGGCCATTTACGTTGCATCGGCGCGACGACATTGGATGAATACCGCAAACATATTGAAAAAGACGCAGCGTTAGAACGGCGTTTTCAGCCAGTTATGGTTAATGAACCGAGCGTGGAAGACACCATTGCTATTTTGCGCGGCCTTAAAGAGCGCTATGAAGTGCATCATGGTGTGCGCATCCAGGATTCGGCGATTATTGCGGCAGCAACAATGTCGCATCGATATATTACTGAGCGCTTCTTGCCAGATAAGGCCATTGATTTAATCGATGAAGCAGCTTCGCGCTTACGTATCGAGATTGACAGCATGCCGCAAGAATTGGACGTTAATGAACGGCGTATTCGTCAACTGGAAATTGAACGCCAGGCGCTCAAGAAAGAAAAAGATGAAGCTTCTTTGAAACGATTGAAAGACTTAGAAAAAGAATTGGAAGGATTAAAGGAAGAAAATAAAAAATTGCGGTTGCGTTGGCAGGAAGAAAAAGAAATTATCGAAAAAAGCCGCAGCATTAAACAGAAAATGGAACAGGCGAAGCTCGAAGAGGCCCAGTTTGAAAAACAGGGTTATCTGGATAAGGTTGCCCAAATTCGTTACGGGACATTGGTTGCTTTAAAGAAAGAGTTAGAGGGATTGAATAAGAAATTAACGGCTACACAGAAGAAAGGTTCTTTATTAAAAGAGGAAGTCGATGACCAAGACATCGCTGAGATTGTTTCAAAATGGACCAAGATTCCCGTGCTCAAATTAATGGAAGGTGAGACGGAAAAATTAATTCATATTGAAGAGAGTTTGAAGAAACGTGTAGTTGGGCAAGATGAAGCTATTGATCTGGTTTCCAGCTGCATCCGCCGTTCGCGAACGGGCTTGAGTGATCCTCACCGCCCGATCGGGTCATTTATTTTTATCGGGCCAACGGGCGTGGGAAAAACCGAACTCGCCAAATCTTTGGCATGGTTTCTCTTTGATGATGAGAACGCGATGGTGCGCATTGATATGAGTGAGTACATGGAAAAACACAGTGTCTCGCGGTTAATTGGCGCGCCGCCGGGCTATGTTGGCTATGAAGAAGGCGGACAGTTGACGGAAGCCATCCGCCGCCGGCCGTATGCCGTTATTTTATTTGATGAAATTGAAAAGGCCCACAGCGATGTGTTTAATGCGCTCTTGCAGATTTTAGATGACGGGCGTTTGACCGATGGACAGGGCCGCGTGGTGAATTTTAAAAATACAATAATTATCATGACCTCAAATATCGGGACAGAGCATATTGTAGGATTGGAGGATAAAAATCAAATTCAGAAAAAAATCCAAGATGCATTACGGGCGCATTTTCGCCCGGAATTTTTAAACCGCATTGATGAGGTCGTAATTTTTAAAAGCCTCAGCAAAGAGGATATTAAAGGAGTTGTGGATATTCAGTTGAATATCCTGAAGAACCGCCTTAAGGAGAAAGAAATATCCTTGGAGGTGACTAATGCCGCCGAGGAAGCTATTGGCCGCCAAGGTTATGATCAGGTTTACGGCGCGCGGCCTTTGAAACGTGTATTACAGAAAATGGTTCAGGACCGTATCGCGATGAAGATTTTGCAGGGAGAGATAAAACCCAAAGACACTGTGAAAGTCGATAAGGGACATAATGGTGAATTGGCGTTTGCGGTTAATTGAAAAGTAGTATAAAATGTGTGGCATGAATCGCGTCTTTATTGGCGGTATTATTTTATTTTTGTGCCAGAGCGTGTCGTTTGCCGAGGAGCAATACGCATTTTTAGAAGACGGCCTTTATGAAGAGTATTACCCTACAGGCGAAACGCGGCGCCTTATCACTTATAAGAATGGGCAGCCAAATGGGCCGTTTAATATGTATTATCTTAATGGAAAGCTCATGGGCGAAGGCCTTTTGGTTAACGGGCAGCTTCAGGGCAAGGCGATCGGTTATTATTTAGACGGCCGTACAAAATATATTATTCATTATGATAACGGCGTTCTTCATGGAGATGCCATGACGTATTATGGCGATGGAAAGGCAGAAATTGAGGCAACGTATTTTAAAGGCCAACTGGAAGGGCCGCTGCGTGAATATTACCCGAGCGGGAAACTTCACTACCTACGCCATTATGAGAACGGATTGATAGAAAAGGAAGTTAAAGAATATAATGAAGCGGGTGATTTGATACGAAAGGGAGAATTTATTGCCGGGACACAGCAAGGCAAGATTCGCGAATTTGATATTACCGGCCAGTTGCGGCGGGCTTTTGAGGCATTTGACGGTATACCGCAGGGAATGGCGAAAGAATACGGGCCTCAGGGAGAAAAACGGGCGGAAGCGGTTTATGATGTGGGGCGTTTGCGAGATGGTTTGATTAAGGAGTTTTATGATAATGGAGCTGCGTGGAAAGAGGTTTATATTAAAGAGGGAAAAAGAGAAGGCTTGTTCCGTGAATATTTTAAAGACGGTACGCTAAAAAGTATCGGGCCTTTTGTCAATGATATGCGAAATGGGAATTTTAAGACGTATGATGAAGATGGTGTCCTGCGCAATGACACCGAATATAAGGATGACCAGAAAATCATTAGTAAGAATTACGATGATCTTGGTAATTTAATCTTGTTTAACGGGAAAGAAAAGTAGCATGACATTGATCATTGTCATAATTGTTGTCGCCGCGGTAGCAATGATTGTTTTTTTAAATCTGCCCGTGGGCAAAATAGTTAAGACCCGCGAGGCATTTTTGAAAGAGTTGGAGACATTTCTTGAGGGGAAGCTAGAGCCGATAGAAGGCAAAGAAAATTCATATCGCATCCGTTTTCTTTATGAAGGTGAGAATTTTA
>CAZVZR010000010.1:46430-51415 GCA_964630825.1 uncultured Planctomycetales bacterium
GAAGGCAAAGAAAATTCATATCGCATCCGTTTTCTTTATGAAGGTGAGAATTTTAGTTTTGAAGATATGGAACAGCTAAGTTTTAATGAAAAAATGTTTAAGTCATATTTGAGGGTTTTTACGTCTTGTGATTTAGATTTGGTCTTTTCGGAAAAGAAATCCACTCCAATGATTCAGGAAGCAAGGGTAGAAAAGAATAAAAAAGTTGGTTTACCAAAAAATTTGCGGGTTTTTAGTGCGCATAGTACCAAACGCGATTTGGCTGATTTGCTTTTGCAAGATGATAGGGTTATGCAGATATTTTCCGGTTTTAAAAATGTTGACCAGCGCGGGTATCCAATAATGCCGCTTAAAATTATCAAAGGAGAAGTTGTCCTGGAATTTAACCCGCAGGGGAATATTAAGCCAAGCCGAAGTGCTCTTGTACAGAATGTTCCTTCGATAGAAGATTGTTTAAATAAGCTCCTTGTCGTCGTTGGGCGGTTAAAAATCATTAAAGAGAAACAGTAAGAATTAGAATCTTAGAGTGTTTTCTATGGTTTGACAATAAGAAGCTTTTTGTTATAATAACCGGCTAGCATTCATGTTATAAGAGTGCTAATTTATAAAGTTTTAAATTAATATTTTTATATTTAAATATTTTGTCCACCCTCGCTTTTGAGAAAAAGGATGTCGCTTCGGTGGATAATAAAAGGAACCACGGTTAAGCCGTGGGGAGCTCCATAAAAAGGAAAAACTTATGGTATTGACACAACGGGAAATTCGAGAAAGAAAAGATCAGGTTTTAGGGATTGTGGTGGAGCAGTACATTAAAACAGTTACTCCCATCGGGTCAAAATTGATAACCCACCGCTATCCACTGGCTCTGAGTTCGGCGACGATACGTAATATATTGGCGGAACTTGAAGAGGAAGGATACCTTACCCATCCACACACTTCGGCGGGTCGCGTGCCAACTCAAAAGGGTTACCGTTATTATGTGGATCACTTGATGAATGAAATACAGCTTTTGGAAGATGAAAAACTGCGTATTAAAGCTGAGTATGAGCGCGAATCGATGGTATTAGAAAATTTGATGGAAAAGACATCGGAAGTTATTGCCCAGACGACGCATTATACAAGTATCATTTCTTTAGATGGTGAAGACAAAAAATTAATTTGCCGTGGAACGAGTTTTGTCGTCGATTACCCTGATTATCAGGACGTAAAGAAAATTGGCGGAATTTTATCGGCCTTAGAAGAGAAAGAGAGTTTGTTGTGGATAATTAATCAAGAATTAGAGGAAAGAGTAAAGATCCTGATTGGGCATGAGATTGCTTTAAAGGAAATCAATAATTGTTCTTTGGTTGTGTCGCAGTATAAAACAAAGCATGGGGAAAGCGGGCGTATTGCGGTATTGGGCCCGACACGGATGGATTATGAACGGGTGGTTTCAACCGTCGATTATTTTTCCAATCTCTTGGAGGAGATTTTTTAGAATAGTTTGTGAGCAAAAAAATGACTGAAAACTCGGACAATTTGGATTTAAAACATGATGAAAGTAAGGCTGCGCACGGCAAGCATGCCAAGCACAATGACGAAGCACATGATAAGGATATTGTTTTAAAGGAGTCAGCATACAAAAAGCTTCAGCAGGAAGCGGCTGACTACAAGGACAAATTTGTCCGCCTTTACGCTGAATTTGAAAATGTCCGTAAACGGATGGAGCGCGAGAAAGCGGAGTTTGCCAAGTATGCCAACGAAGAATTGCTGGTGGATTTTTTAAGTATTCTCGACGGGCTTTTGCAAGCCGTGGAGAGTGTTAAAGAACATCCGCAAGACGGGGCGTTTCTTAAGGGGATAGAACTTGTTATTGCCCAGATCAACGGCCTTTTAAAAAGATATAATGTGACAGCGATTGTGGCCAAAGGAAAGCCGTTTGACCATGATTGCCATGAAGTGTTGATGCAGGAAGAAACGGATGCTTTCCCGGAGAATATCGTCATGGAGGAGTTTCAACGCGGTTATCGCCTCGGTGACAAGGTCATCCGGACAACAAAAGTGAAAATTGCAAAACCGAAAACAAAAGATTAAGGGAATTAACAATAACTATCTTGCCACCGTGTGGCAAATAATCTCAGGAGGTAACTTAAAATGGCTAGAGCAATAGGAATCGATTTAGGTACATCAAATTCGGCGGCGGCAATTCTCGAAGGAGGCCAGCCGAAAATTATCCCTTCCGCGGAAGGTGCGGGGGTGGCTTCGGGTAAAGCCTTTCCTTCGTTTGTGGCTTTTACCAAAGATGGTCAACGTCTAGTTGGTGAGCCTGCCCGTCGGCAAGCGCCGGTAAATTCCGAAGGGACGATTTATGCGGCCAAACGGAAAATGGGGACCGATCACAAATTTAAAGTAATGGGCAAAGAGTTTACCCCTCAGCAAGTGAGTGCTTTTATATTGCAGAAAATTAAAGCCGACGCCGAGAAATATCTTGGCGAAACTGTAGACGAAGCGGTTATCACGGTTCCGGCATACTTTAATGATAATCAGCGCCAGGCGACTAAAGACGCCGGTGAGATTGCTGGTTTGAAAGTTTTGCGGATTATTAATGAGCCGACGGCCGCCTGTTTGGCTTACGGGCTTGATAAAGCCGGTAAAGAGCAGAAGATTATGGTTTTTGATTTAGGTGGTGGAACGCTGGATGTCACTGTCCTGGACATGGGTTGGGATACAGAAGCCAAAGCGGCAACATTTGAGGTTCTCTCTACCAATGGGGACAATCTTCTCGGCGGAACTGACATGGATAATGTCATGATTGATTATATTATTCAGGAATTCAAAAAAGAATCAGGCATTGACCTAAAGAATGACAAAATGGCTTTTCAACGCTTGAGGGAAGCAGCGGAGAAGGCGAAAGTCGAATTATCGAGTACAGTCTCGACGGATATCAACTTGCCTTTTATTACCGCTGATGCCAACGGCCCGAAACATATGAACCTGACAATCAATAGGGCTAAATTAGAAGACCTTATCAGGCCGATTGTGGATCGTTGCCATGGCCCTATTACGCAGGCGTTAAAAGATGCCGGTGATAAATTAGGCGAGAAAATTAAAATTGACCGTGTTATTTTAGTCGGCGGGCCAACTCGTATGCCGATTGTTCAGCAGTTTGTGGAAAAGGAAGTCGGTAAAAATATTGAGCACGGCATTGATCCCATGGAATGCGTGGCGCTTGGCGCTGCTGTTCAAGCCGGCATTATTAAAGGTGAAGCGAAGGAAGTTTTGTTGCTTGATGTTACGCCGCTTACCTTGGGGATTGAAACAATGGGTGGAATTATGACCAAGCTTATTGAGCGTAATACCACCATCCCCACGAAGAAAAGCCAGGTTTTCTCGACGGCCGATGATAATCAAACAGCCGTGACCATCCGTGTTTTGCAGGGCGAACGCCAGATGGCCAATGACAATACCGAATTGGGCCGTTTTGATTTAGTCGGTATTCCGCCGGCACCGCGCGGGATTCCGCAGGTTGAAGTTACTTTTGACATCGACACCGACGGTATTGTTCATGTTTCGGCTAAAGACAGAGGGACAAACAAAGAACAGTCAATTAAAATTACGGCACCAAAAAAATTATCTGATGCCGAAATCGAGAAAATGGTCAAAGAAGCCGAAAAGTATGCTGAAGAAGACAAAAAGAAAAAGGAAGAAGTCGAACTTTTAAATCAGGCCAACAGTCTTGCCTATGCGACGGAGAAATCGGTAAAAGATTACGGTGATAAAGTTTCCGCGGCTGACAAGCAATCGATTGAGAAGGAACTCAATGGGTTGAAAGAGGCGATTAAGTCTAAAGATCAAAATAAAATTAAAGAAAATATGGAGTCGCTGCAAAAAGTAAGCCATAAGTTGGCGGAAGAAGTTTATAAAGCGACTTCCGCTCAACAGTCTGCCGGCGCTGCTGCCGGTGCTGGACAGGCGGGAGCACGGCAGTCTCAGTCGGGTTCGCAGGGACAACAAGAAAGAGATTCCGGATCCGGTAAAAAAGGCAATGATGATATCATCGACGCTGATTTTAAGGCAGAGGATGATAATAAATAATAATGAAGAAAGACTATTACGAGATTTTGGGTGTTGCGAAAGATACTCCAGCGGCGGATATTAAAAAAAAGTACCGTTCACTGGCTCTTAAACACCATCCTGACCGGGTACCCGCGGACAAAAAGAAAGAAGCCGAAGAAAGATTTAAAGAAATTTCCGAAGCCTACGGTGTTTTGTCTGACCCGAAGAAACGTCAGTTGTATGATCAGCACGGACATGCGGGTATTGATCAGAATTATACGTCCGAAGATATTTTCCGCGGCGCAGATTTTAGCAGCATTTTCGGGGAAGCCGGGTTGGGAGATATTTTCGGTTCGATATTTGGCGATGCTGGATTCGACGTTTTTGGCGGTAGCGGCGGTGGTAAGCGTTCCCGCCGGTCTGGCCGCGGCCGCGATATCCAATACGAGATGGAAGTGACATTGGAAGAAGCTTTTAAGGGCGTGCATAAAAAAGTTCAGGTCCCGCGCAATGAATATTGTGATGAGTGTAAAGGGACGGGCGCGAAAAATGGAACAGCTTTAAAAAATTGCCCAACTTGCGGCGGACGCGGACAGGTTATCATGTCCAGCGGCTTCTTCCGTATGCAGCAAACTTGTTCTGATTGCCATGGCGCCGGACAAATTATTAAAGAGCACTGCCCTAAATGCCAAGGCAAAGGCGCTGTGCGCGTCACAAGAAATATCGATGTGAATATTCCCGCCGGTGTGGACAACAATTCCCAATTACGTGTGCGCGGTGAGGGGGAAGTCGGGCCAACGACCAACGGAGATCTTTATTTGTATCTTAATGTCCTTCCGCATTCTGTTTTTCAAAGGGAAGGGAATGATATTTATATGGAATTGCCGGTTAGTTTTGTCAGAGCTGCTTTGGGCAGCGAAGTTTCAGTCTCTACTTTAAACGGGGATGTT
>CAZVZR010000011.1:0-50495 GCA_964630825.1 uncultured Planctomycetales bacterium
AATTTGATGGATTTTTGCAAAATGCCGTTTCAAAGAAACATGGATTGACAAATAACAATCCTTGGCTATAATAGAAAAAATTCGAGCGGTATAATATTACTAATTGTACATAAGCCTTAGAAAACAATGAATAAACTTACTGTCAGAGATGTGGATTTAAAGGGCAAGAAAGTCATTATGCGTGTGGACTTTAATGTCCCCCTGGAAAATTTGAGTATCACCGATGACACGCGGATTCAGGCAGCACTACCTACCATTAGTTATATCTTAGGGCAAAAACCGGCTAAACTGATTTTGATGAGCCATTTGGGCCGCCCCAACGGCAAAGTGGTTGAAGAAATGCGCTTAAAGCCTGTCGCCAAAAGGTTGCAGGAGCTTATTAAGGAAGATGTGCTGCGTTTGGATGATTGTGTCGGTGATGCCGTCAAGAAAGCTGTTAAATCCGCTTCGCAAAGAGTTATCCTTCTGGAAAATTTGAGATTTCATAAAGAAGAAGAAGCCAACGCCCCGAAGTTTGCGCAAGAGTTAGCTTCGCTCGCCGATATTTATGTTAATGACGCATTTGGAACTGCCCACCGTGCCCATGCTTCAACGGAAGGGATCACGAAATACCTGACGTCCGTTGCCGGGCTTCTTTTAGAAAAAGAGTTAAAATATTTAGGCGAGGCCGTTAATAACCCCAAAAGGCCTTTTGTTGTTATTTTAGGCGGGGCAAAAGTTTCGGATAAAATTCTTTTGATCGAAACTCTGCTTACCAAGGCGGATACCATTATTGTCGGCGGCGGCATGGCGTACACATTTTTAAAAGCGCAAGGGATTAAGATCGGAAAGTCTATTTGCGAGAACGATAAACTTGATTTGGCGAAGAAGCTGTTACAGAAGGCCAAAGAAAAAGGCGTAAGAATTGTTTTAACCAAAGATTTTTTAATTGTGCAGGACTTTAAAAAACCTCAAGACCGAAAAATTGTTGATGAAATCCCCGATGGCTGGGAATCCGTGGATATCGGCCCCAAAAGTATTGATGAGGCAAAGAAAGTTTTAGAGAAAGCAAAAACAATAGTTTGGAACGGCCCGATGGGCGTTTTCGAAATCGATGCTTTTGCCGCAGGGACAAAAGCCATCGCAGAATGTTTGGCTAGCTTAAAGGATGCAACGACGATTATCGGCGGCGGTGATTCCGCGGCGGCGATTAACAAATTTGGGCTTGATGACAAGATGACACATATTTCCACCGGCGGTGGAGCGTCATTGGAATTCTTGGAAGGGAAAACTCTTCCCGGCGTTGCGGCTTTGACGAGTAAAACAAAAAGTTCTGCACCTAAACCTAAACGGGAGACAGCTAAGGCCAAATGAGAAAACCACTGATCGCCGGCAATTGGAAATTAAATCATACAATTAAAGAAGCGTTGATATTGGTCACAGATTTAAAGCGTGAATTGATTGATGTTACGGAAGTTGATATTGTTGTTTGCCCTGTTTTTACGGCGATTGATGAGGTTGCAGATTCTTTGATGGATACCAATATAGGTATCGGCGGCCAAGACCTGTATTGGGACGACAGCGGTGCGTTTACTGGCCGGGTATCGGCACCTTTGTTAAAGGACGCAGGCGCCAAGTATGTGATTATCGGGCATTCAGAATGCCGTCAACTTTTTCATGAGACCAATGAGACAGTTAATAAGAAATTAAAAGCGGCCTTAAAGCACGGTTTGATACCAATTGTTTGTGTCGGGGAAGTTTTACAGGAACGTGAGTCCAATAAAACGTTGGATGTATTAAATGCACAATGCCGGGAATCTTTGGTTGGATTGACCCCGGAGCAGATGAAAAAAACAGTTATTGCCTACGAGCCGGTGTGGGCCATCGGAACAGGCCGGACCGCAACGTCCCAGCAGGCCCAAGAGGCACAGCAGTTTATTCGGGGCTTATTGACAAAATTACATTCAGAAGAAGTTGCGCAGAGTGTGCGTATTTTATACGGGGGCAGTATTAAACCGGACAATATTGCCGAATTGCTTTCCCAGCCCGATGTGGACGGCGGGTTAGTCGGGGGAGCCAGTTTAAAAGCGGATTCTTTTATTCAAATAGTTAAAAACGCCTGCGGCGTTAAAACAGGATAATAAATATGAGCGGTATAATTATATTTTTACACATTGTTATTTGTCTTTTACTTATCATGATCATCTTGATGCAATCCGGGCGCGGGGGAGGTTTAACTGAGGCATTCGCATCGGCAGAGTCGATGTTCGGGGCGCAGACCAGCAGCTTTCTAATTAAAGGGACAACGATTCTGGCATCAATATTTTTGGTGACCAATTTGACTTTGGCATTTATTTCCTCGAGAAAGAATGAATCGATTATGTCAAAGATGGCGGCCGAAGCAGCTAAAAAAGCCCCACAGCAACCGATTGTTATTACGCCTCCAAAAACAGAAGAGCCTCAAAAGACTGAAGCAAGCCCGGCAGCAATAAAGATGGAACTTCCTTCGCCGACGCAGGGAGCTTTTAATAAAGAAATGCCGGCTGCTTTATAACCCCGAATACCACCAATTGTGAGGGGATTAATTTTTTCCAACCGCAAGACCTATCATCCGATCAATCTTCTTTTAGTTTCTGTTTTTATTTTATTCCTACCGTTTACTTCCATAGCTGCCGATAATAAATATGGCGGATCCGCCGTTTTTACCTCAACATCTGATCCAAAATCTTTTAATGCTATCATTGCCAATGAAACGTCATCTAGTTTGGTGACCAGTTATATTTTCGAAGGGCTGACACGGACAAACGCCTTTACGACGAAAGTTGAGCCTAATTTAGCCGAGTCATGGGAAGTTAGCGAAGACGGGCTGGTGTGGACGTTTCATCTGAGGCATGATGTCCAGTGGAACGACGGGCATCCTTTTACCGCTGATGATGTTGTTTTTACTTTTAATGATTTGGTATTTAATCCCAAAATCCCCAGCTCTGCCCGGGATATTTTTACTATCGATGGAAAACCTTTTACGGTAGAAAAAATTGATGATTATACCGTGCGATTTACATTGCCGCAGAAGTTCGCTCCGTTTTTAAGGGGATTATCCCAGGAAATCCTGCCCAAACATAAACTAAAAACCGCTGTGGACAAAGGCGAATTCAATTTTACCTGGGGGATTGATACTAATCCCAAAGAGATCGTCGGTACTGGGCCGTATAGGCTTGCTAGTTATAAGCCCGGGCAGCGTTTTGTATTTGAACGCAATCCTTATTATTGGAAGCACTCCAAAGAGGGTGACCGGTTGCCGTATATTGATCGCATTATTTATGTGATCGTGCAGAGCGAGGATGTTGACCTAGCTAAATTTGTGGAAGGGACAGTGGATGCGTATGATTTGCGCGGCATGGATTATCCGTATTTAAAACCATTGGAGAAGAAGAGGAATTTTACTGTTTATGATTTAGGCCCGGATATGGGCAGCCAGTTTTTAGTTTTTAATCAGAACCAAAGTGTCAATCCGCAAACACAAAAAACGCGTATCCCGGATTACAAACTGCGTTGGTTTACGGATGTCAATTTCCGCCGGGCGGTTGCGCACGCGGTTGATAAGGATCAGATTATTAAGATCGTAAAAAACGGTTTAGGTTACCCTCAGGATTCGCCGATCGGCCCGGGCAGCGGGTTTTTCTTTAGCGATAGTGTGGTTAAGTATCCATACGATTTAAATAAAGCCAAAGAAATCCTTGCCCAGGCCGGTTACATTGACCGTAATCACGACGGTATTTTAGAGGATAGCAACGGGCATAACATTGAATTTAATTTATACACGAACGCGGGAGCAACGGAGCGCGTGGATATTGCCGCGATCATCCGCCAGGATTTGGAAAAGGTAGGAATGAAAGTAAATTTTCAGGCGCTGGAATTTAATACTCTGGTGAATAAATTGACCTCGTCTTTTGATTGGGATGCGATTGTTATTGGTTTAACAGGTGGGATTGAGCCGCATTTTGGCAAAAATGTTTGGACGACGGATGGGCAGCTGCACATGTGGTATCCTCAGCAAAAAACGCCGGCCACCGATTGGGAAGCGAAGATTGATGAACTTTTTAGTCAAGGAGTAAAGGAGTTAGACGAAAACAAGCGTAAAGTCATTTACGATGAGTTTCAAAAGGTTGTATCCGAACAATTGCCGGTGATTTATACCGCCTTGAGTGCCCGCGTGAGTGCGGTGAGAAATAAATTTGTCAACTTGGCCCCGACGAATTATGGGGGAGTGTTTCACAACATCGAGGAAATTTATATCAAGCCGGAATATCGGAAATAAATATGTTTAAGTATATCGTTAAGCGACTTCTGATTACTATCCCGATGCTTTTGGGCATTGCGTTATTAACTTTTGCTTTAATGGGCGGGACACCGGGGAATTATTTGGATACGATGAAATTAAATCCACAATTCTCGCCGGATATGATTGCGTATTATCAAAACGAATTTGGCCTGGACAAACCTTGGTACCAGCAATTTGCCTTGTGGGTAAAGAATCTTTTACATCTCCAGTTTGGATTTTCTTTTTATTTTTATGTTCCGGTTAAAGAAATTATTGCCAGTCGGCTTTTTAATACTTTTATTTTGTCGTTGGCAAGTTTCTTGGTTACCTGGACGATTGCCATTCCGTTGGGAATCTGGGCGGCTTTGCACCGTAACCGGTTCATTGATAAGGCGGTACAGTTTGTTTCGTATTTTTGGCTGTCGATGCCGGGGTTTTTCCTGGCGATGATTCTTCTTTATTGGGGTTCACAGATTGGCGGGATTCCGTTAGGAGGCATGTACAGCCCGAACTTTGACGATCTTAGTTTCTTTGGAAAGTTTTGGGATATTATTAAGCACTTAGCAATCCCGACGGTAGCTTTGTCATTGGCATCGATCGGGGGCTTACAGAAAATTATGCGCGGCAATATGCTGGAAGTCTTGGGGCAAAAATATATCCTGACCGCCCGGGCGAAAGGCCTGCCGGAGAATCGAGTTATCTATCTTCACGCGCTTCGAAATGCCATTAACCCTTTGATTACTTTGTTGGGTTATGAATTTTCCGCGCTTTTAAGCGGCGCCGGATTAATTGAGATCATTTGCAGCTGGCCGGGATTGGGTTCTTTGATGCTCACCGCCGTGCGTTCGAAAGATATTTATTTGGTGATGGCCGATATGATGATGGGGGGATTGTTGTTTATGATAGGGAATTTATTAGCCGATATCGCTTTGGCCAAGATTGACCCGAGGATTCATTATGATTAAGGATAACAAGCCATTAAGCGAATTTCAGGTAGCCTTGCAAAATTTTTGTAAGAAGCGAGTGGCTGTTTGGTGTGTGCTTATTTTGGGGATTTTGTATTCTTTGGCGATTTTTGCTGATTTTCTGTCACCGTATTCTTATAAGAACGAAGAACGCAGCTTATCGTATTGCCCGCCGACGCCGGTACACATTTGGGAAAATGGGAAATTGACTTGGCTGTATGTTAATGGAATCAGGCTGGAGTTTAATGAAAACCACGGTCGGGTTTATATCACGGATAAGTCGCAGAGATATTCTTTGCGCTTTTTTGCTCAAGGGGATGAATATAAGTTGTTTGGTTTGGTTAAGTCGAAGTTTCATTTATTCGGCGTTACCGAGCCGGGGCGCGTTTATTTGTTGGGGGCTGATTCTCGCGGCCGTGATTTATTTTCCCGCATCCTGTACGGGTCGAGGATTTCGTTATCCATTGGGTTAATCGGCGTCGGGATTTCTTTTTCGATCGGTTTAATTATTGGCGGTATCGCCGGGTATTATGGCGGGCGGATAGATAATTTTCTGATGCGCTTGGTGGAAATGTTTATGATGGTGCCAGGATTTTATTTGCTGTTGGCGCTGCGCGCGGCGGTGCCGGAAAGCCTTAATTCGGTGCAAGTTTACCTGGCGATCGTCGTTATTCTTTCATTTATCGGCTGGGCGTCTTTGGCGAGGATTATCCGCGGGATGTGTTTGTCGTTACGTGAACGAGAATATGTTTTAGCCGCCAAAAGCATGGGCCTGTCTGATTTTCAAATTATTGTCCGGCACATTTTGCCGCACACGTTGTCTTATTCTATCTTTGCGGTGATGCTTTCGATTCCTGGATATATTTTGGGCGAGTCAGCGTTAAGTTTAATCGGCCTGGGGATTCAGGACCCGTTTGCCAGCTGGGGGAATTTGCTTTCGGATGCGATGAGCATTGTCCGGATTACTTTTGCGCCGTGGATGTTGTGGCCGGCATTTTTTATTTTTGTGACGGTCATTTGTTTTAACGTGATCGGCGACGCGCTGCGTGACAGCCTGGACCCGCTGTTAAAGGGGGAAAAATAGATGCGCGCGCGACGGGTCCTGCCGCTCGATATCCCCATCCGTGCTCATTCTTGCGCGCGGATGGGGATGCCCCTTCTCGCGTCACCCGTCGCTTGAGCGTAGAGCGGGTGGCCGGAAACGGGGCGCCACAGCGGCGCGCAGCCACTGGCGAGCACCGCTGGGGCTGTTTCCGGACAGGACCCGCAGGTTAGAAAATACGGAGAATAATTGTGGTTGAACTATTAAAATTAGAAAATGTTTCGGTAGCGGTTAATGAAGCGAAACAGGAAAAATTTCTCCTGAAGGACGTTTCATTTTCTGTTCCGCGGGAAAGCATTGTTGGTTTAGTCGGCGGCTCCGGCAGCGGGAAGACAACAACCGGCTTGGCCATTTTACGTTTGTTGCCGTTGGGGTTACAAATGAAGCAGGGAGAAATCCTTTTTGACGGGAAGAACTTAGGGGGTTTATCAGAAGAAAACATGCGGCAGTTGCGCGGGAAAGAAATTAGCATGATTTTTCAGGAGCCGCTCAATGCCTTTAATCCGGTTTTTTCCATTGGTTACCAGGTCAATGAAGTTTTAGAATTTCACACTAAACTCAGCCGGGCGCAAAGGCAGAGCCGGATTCTGGATTTGTTGGATTTGGCGGGAATCGCTGACCCGAAACGCATTGCCGGCCAGTACCCGCACCAGTTAAGCGGCGGGCTGCGCCAACGCGCGATGATTGCCCAGGCGATTGCCGCTGATCCCAAGTTGATTATTGCCGACGAGCCAACCAGTAATCTGGACGTGACCCTGCAGGCGCAAATAATGGAATTGTTTTTAGAATTGAAGGACAAGTTGAAGCTCTCGATTTTGCTGATTACCCACGACCTGGGGCTGGTAGCACGCCAGGCTCACAACTTGGTCGTAATGAAAGAGGGAAGAGTGGTCGAACAGGGCGCCACCCAAGAAGTAATGCAGAACCCGCGGCACGCGTACACCCAACAATTAATGCAGGCTTTCGCGTAAAATGTTGCTCGAACTAAAAAATATTAAGAAGTATTTCCCGGTTAACAAAAATTTTCTGGGCAAGCCAACGGGAGTCGTGCGGGCGGTGGACGACGTCAGCGTTTCAATGGCAGAGGGGGAGAATTTAAGTTTAGTTGGTGAGTCAGGCTCGGGCAAGACAACGCTGGCACGGATCGTCATTAAACTTTTGGCGCAGGACAGCGGAACAATTCAACTTAACGGCGAGGATGTGACCAAGGTTAAGAAACAAAAATTAAAAGCCTTTCGCCGGAATGTACAAATGGTTTTTCAGGATCCGTACAGCAGCTTGGATCCGCGCTACAGCATCCGCAGTGTGATCAAAGAAGCGTTCAGCCTGGATAAAAATAAATTTAAAACAGAATCCGCCCAAGAAGAAAGAATCAGCGAGCTGATCAAGGCGGTCCGATTAAAAGAAAATATGCTCAACCGGTTTCCTCACGAGTTTAGCGGCGGCGAGCGCCAGCGCATTGCCATTGCCCGGGCGCTGGTGATGAATCCGAAATTGTTGATTTTAGACGAGGCCGTTTCCTCCCTGGATGTTATCATACAACAGGAAGTGCTGGACCTGTTGAAGGAGTTGCAGGGCCGGTTTCAATTGAGTTATTTATTTATTTCGCACAACTTGCGCGTCGTCAGAAAGATAAGCCAGCGGATTGCGGTGATGTACCAGGGAAAGATTGTAGAGTTGGCGCCGACGGAAGGAATTTTTAATAATCCACTCCACCCGTACACCAAAGAGTTGTTGTCTTCGGCGTTGGAATACAAATCGCGCCGGAAAGAAGCAGCCATTACCCTAAACCCGCGGGCCCAACTTTGGGATCAGGGGGGAGGGCATTTTGTGTTGGCGTAGGGGGGAACCGTTGAGGCGGCCCCGTTCCTGGTTACCCGTTGATAAATTTTATCTTCGTCTTTTGAGAGGAAATAAAAAAACTTCATGACTGAATGGTTCTGGAAGAAACTTAGTTATTTTTCGGGGCTCGCCGCCATCGTTGTCCTGTTTGCCTTAATCGGCCTTTGGGCAAATATTGAAATCAAGGACCTTGACCTGTGGCTTCATTTGGCCATGGGGCGCTACATTACCCACAATTCTTTGATCCCGCACACCGATGTCCTTTCCTGTACCATCGCCGGCAAGGAATGGATTAACCACGAGTGGCTATTCCAGGTTATTGTTTATTTCATTTATCAGCGCGCCGGTTTTGACGGGCTCATTGCCCTGCAGGTTGCGATCGTGATTTTGACGACGCTTCTCTTGTTGTCGTTAGGCTATGACAAGAGGCGCCAGCTGGTTTCCATTGTCCTCTTATTTCTAGTTGTGATGGTGTATCAATTACGTTTTACCTTGCGGCCGGATCTATTTAGCCTTTTATTTTTTACGCTTTATGTTTACATCCTCGGCAGCCGGCTCAATTCAAAAATGGCACTCGGGGCGTTGTTTTTAATCCAGGTGTTGTGGACTAACATTCATGGGTTCTTTATCTTAGGGCCATTTTTAGTTCTCTTAATGCTCATTGCGGAATATTTGAAACGGCATTTGCGCTTACCCTTTGACTGGAATGCGACGGGCAGGCTTAGTGGCGATGATTTGAGTCAACTGACGAAGATACTCGTTATCGTTAGTTTAGCCTGCTTTATCAATCCCTACTTCGTTAAAGGCGTGACCTATCCTTTAGGGGTTTTGGCGTCAGTCTCGGGTGAATCAAAGATATTTTTTCAAGATATTGTTGAATTGCAAAGGCCGCTGACTTGGGATACTCTTTTTTCGTTAAAGCAGTACCTGCATTACAAATTGCTGATTATTATTTCTTTCTTAAGTTTCTTCGCCAATTACCGCAAGATTAATATTTCTACATTATTGTTTTGGTTGATTTTCCTATTGTTTTCTTTGAGTGCCTTGCGCAACATCCCGTTTTTTGCTTTTGCGGCTTACTTTGTGACACTAACGAATATTTATGATTTCACCCTGCCCGAGAATTTTCCTTTGCGCTTTAAGGGGGAAAGAATTCAATCCATCAGTGCAACAGTTTTAAAAATAATGATGATTGTGTTCGTCTGCCGGACTTTTCATCAACTTTCGTTGCGCGGCTATTTCGATTTCAGCACCTATGAACGTAAAAGTGAAATCGGTGGAGTCTCTTTGCGTAATTATCCATACAAAGCCGTTGATTTTCTATCCGAGAACAAAATCAAGGGCCGTTTCTTTAACGATTTTAATTCTGGGGCTTATCTTTTAGGGCGCCTTCACCCGGATGTTAAGGTTTTTATCGACGGGCGTACGGAAGTTTACGGGGCGAAGTTTTTTATGCAATACCGCGAAGCGATGCACGGCGATGCCAAGTTATTAGACAAATTGATTAATCAGTATAAATTGACGGGCGCTTTCCTGGGGTGTGTGTACGTCCCTGTCCCGAAAGATTTGATATCCTATTTCTATAATAATCATGATTGGGCATTGGTGTATTTCGATTACGACGCCGCCATATTTTTGCGTGACATCCCGCAAAATCAGGCTTGGATAAAGAAGCATCGTATCAATTTGATGCACTGGAATCCACCGGTAACTGACCTTTTGAAGCTGGGTGTGCGTCCGGTGACGCCGTATCAAAATTTAAACCGTGCCGAAGCGTTGTTTAACCTTAATTTCTTGGATAAAGCCCTCAATGAAGCCAATACAGCAATAAACATTGAGCCCAGTTTCGTTGATGCTTACAAATTAGTCGGGAAGATCTATTTAGAAAAGAAACAATATAACGAAGCGTTTGAAAATTTACGCAAAGCGAAGGTGCTTAATCCTGATGATATGGAAACACGGTATGATTTGGCGGAGTCGTTATTCTATTTGGACCACGTCGCCCAAGCTTACGCGCAATGCGATCGTGTTTTAAAGGCTAGCCCTAAAAATGCAAAAGCATTGTTTCTTTTGGCCCGCATTTATGCTAAAGAAAGGAAGTACCCCGAAGTCTTATCTGTCCTAAAAAGTGTGGAGGGAATCAAGTCTTCGGAAATTAACCAGATAATGGATATAGGCGAAATTCTCATTGAACAAAAATCTTACCGCTGGGCACAACAGGTTTATAATTTTGCCCTTCAAAACGATCCGGGCAATGCTGTGATAAAAGAAACTTTAAAGATAATACAAAGCGCAATAGACCATGAGTGATAATTTTTGGAAAAAAGTAAGTTATTATGTCGGCATTCTCCCGATTGGTGCGCTGTTCGGGCTCGCCATGTTTATGTCGACGATCGAGATTAAGGATTTAGACCTTTGGCTGCATATCGCCACCGGCCGGTATATCTGGCTGCATCATATTATTCCCACCACGGATTTTCTGTCCTGTACTGTTCAGGGGGCGCCGTGGGTCAACCATGAGTGGCTTTTTCAGGTTATTGTGGCCAAGATTTTTGATCATTGGGGAACAGACGGCTTGCAGAACATGCAAGCCGTGGTTGTCTTTTTCACTCTCGGGTTATTATTATTTTTAGGTTACAACAAGGAAAAGCAATTATCGGTTATTTTTATTTTGCTTTTGACTTATTTGGTTTATCAGGAACGCTTCACCATCCGCCCGGATATTTACAGCTTGCTATTTTTGACCTTATACATTTTTATTCTCGCCTTACATATCGATAAAAATTGGTCAGTATGGGTTTTATTTATTATTCAGGCAATCTGGTCCAATATGCATGGGTTTTTCTTTTTTGGGCCGCTGTTTATCCTTATTGGCCTGTTGGCAGAGTGGATCCGCCGGCACGTTAAATTGCCTTACGAGTGGAATGAGTCGGGGAAACTTACCGACAAAGAATACCAACGGCTTAAGAAAATTCTGTTGTGGGTTATTCTGGCCTGCCTGATTAATCCGCAGGGATTAAAAGGTGCCTGGTATCCCTTGAGTGTCTTTTTTTCTTTGTCTCAAGAAAATAAGATTTTCTTTGAGTATATTATGGAATTGCAGAAACCAATTGCCCAAGGGACCCTGTTTAATCCCGGCCCGTTTGTATATTATAAATTATTGATTTTGGTTTCAGCGGTGACTTTTGTATTTAATCGCCGCCGGATTGATTTAAGCGCCTTGTTTTTCTGGCTGGTTTTTCTTTTCTTTTCCTTAAGCGCCGTTAGAAATACTGCCTTCTTTGGCCTGGCCGCCTATTTAGTTTGCATAACCAATATGATTAATTTTAGTTATGAGGATATTGTCCCCATTCGTTTTACGTCGAAGAAATTTCAGCATATGACTTCTGCGGTTGCGAAGTTCTTGGTTTTTCTTTGGATTTTCCAATACTTTCAAATGATTGCCCTTCGGTCTTATTATGATTTTGACAAATATGATTATAAAAGGGAATTCCGCGGGGTATCGCAACGTTCATTTCCCAATAAGGCAGCCGATTTTCTCGTCAACAATAATATTCAGGGCAACATGTTTAACGATTTTAATTCCGGTGCTTATCTGTTGGGCCGGCATTTTCCTTTTGTTAAGGTGTTTATTGACGGGCGCACCGAGCTCTACGGCGGAAAATATTTTAATATGTACCGCAAGATTTGGCAGGAAGGCAACGGCGATGTTTTTAAGGAAATGGCGGGCAAAAATAACATTACTATCGCTTTCTTGAATTCTGCCGACCAGAATATTCCTCCGCCGGTATTGAAGTATTTTTATAGCCAGCCTGATTGGGCGCTTGTCTATTTTGATTATGATGGGGTTATCTTTTTGAAGAAAGTCCCGCAGAATAAAACGGTCATTGACCAGTATGCCATTGATTTGCATCACTGGGAAACGAAGCGTTTGGATTTGTTTAAAATTGGTGCGGCCAATGTCTCAAATTATCAGAATTATTATCGGGCATTTACGCTGGAATCTCTGGATTTTGATGATGCCGCTTTAAAGGAATTGCAGGAAGCCCTCGATATTGAACCAACATCTTCCGGGGCCAACCAATTGGCCGGCAAAATTTATACTAAAAGAAAAGATTACGAGCAGGCATTTCGGTATTTTCGTAAAGCCGCTGTGCTGGGCTCAGACAGCCTGGAAATCAGGCATAACCTTGCCCGGACATATTTGGATTTAAAACAGTATGAAGGCGCAATCAAGCTATATCAGGGGATTGTTTATAAATGGCCCAACGATCCGCGGGTTTATTTCTTTTTGGCACAGGCGAATGCGCATATCCAAAAATATGACGAAATGATGAATAGTTTAAAAAAGGCTTTGCAAATTAGCCCTTCTAATACGCTGGATGTCCTGAATATCGGTGATATTGTTTTTGAACAAAAAAAGTTTGGTAATGCTAAGGAAGTATACACCTTGGCATTAACGTCAAAAAAAGAATTGGATAAAGTTCATGAGAAATTAGGCGATGTCGCCGTGGAATTGGGAGATTTTACCGGAGCAAAAACAGAATACCAAGCTGCGCTTTCCGTTAATCCCCAAAATGAAGAGCTGCAAAAGAAGTTAAAGAAGCTTCCTTAAACCTGCTTTAATTTAATTGCAAAATATTGATTGATACGTATAATTATCCAGTATGCCTAGGGTATTGACATTGATATTAGCCGGCGGGCGCGGTGAGCGCTTGGACCCACTGACACGGGACAGAACAAAACCCGCTGTTCCCTTCGGTGGAATCTACCGCATTATTGATTTTACGCTCAGTAACTGTGTCAATTGCGGGTTAAGGCGTATTTACGTTTTGACGCAGTACAAATCGTTTTCTCTTCAAAAACACCTTCTCTCCGGATGGGATATTGTTTCAACTCAGTTGGGAGAGTTTATTGATGTCATTCCTGCCCAACAGCGCATCAGCGACGATTGGTACCGCGGCACCGCCGATGCCATTTATCAGAATATTTATGCGATTGAAGATATTAACCCTGACCTCGTCTTAATTCTCGCTGGTGATCATGTTTACAAAATGAATTACCGGGAAATGATTTCCTATCATTTGGCCAAGAAGGCCGATATGACGGTCGCTTGTGTTTCTTTGCCTCGGGAGACATCGGAAAATTTTGGCGTTATTGAAGTTGATAAGAACAATCATATTCGGGGTTTTCAGGAAAAGCCGAAACAGCCCAAAACAATTCCCGGGAAGCCGAAAATGATTTTCGCCTCAATGGGGATTTATCTTTTTAGTCGAAAGGTTCTGGAATACGAACTACAGCAAGATGCTAAGAAGACTGACTCCGGTCATGATTTCGGTAAAAATGTTATCCCTCAGATGTTAAAAAATAAACGCCGGGTATTTGTCTATAATTTCGTTGATGAGAAGAAACGCCCAAAGTATTGGCGGGATATTGGGACCCGGGACGCGTACTATCAGGCTAATATGGACCTTTTGGGGCCACGGCCGAAGTTTAATTTATATGACAAGGCATGGCCTGTCCGCACTTTTCATGAGCAATATCCGCCGATTAAGGTGTTCACGTCTCGCTCCGGCCCCGGTAAAATCATTGATTCGATAATTTCCGGTGGGTGCATTATTGAGGGAAGTTATATTGAGCATTCCGTGTTATCATCAAATGTTTCGATTCAAGAAGGGTCCGAAATCCGCCGCAGTATCATTATGGAAGGCGTGACGGTCGGCAAGAATGTCAAAATCCGCAATGCCATTATCGACAAAGAAGTGCATATCCCGACGGGAACAACGATCGGATATAATTCGGGATTGGATAAGAAAAGATTTGTTTTAACAACTTCCGGAATCGTGATTGTGGCCAAAAAGTCTTCTGTGCAATGATAGTCCAACCTAAAATTCGCGGATTTATCTGCACAACTGCTCACCCGACAGGTTGTATGAAATCTGTTGAAGCACAGATAGCTTATGTTAAGAAGCAAGGTTTGCTTTCTGCCGGGCCCAAAAATGCCCTCATCATCGGGTCATCAACGGGATATGGCTTAGCCTCACGGATTGTGGCGGCATTTGGGGCCAGAGCGGCCACCCTTGGTGTTTTTTTTGAAAGAGAAGCTGAGGATAAACGAACCGCGACGGCCGGCTGGTATAATATGGCTGCTTTTGAGAAGAAAGCAGCACAGGAAAACCTTTATGTTAAGAGTTTCAATGGGGACGCCTTTAGCGACGAAATTAAAGAGAAAGTAATTCAAGCCATTAAGAAAGACTTGGGTACAATAGATTTGATTGTCTATAGCTTAGCTTCTCCCCGACGGCAACATCCACGTTCCGGCCAAGTGGCCAAATCCGTATTAAAACCCATCGGCCAATCTTACACGAATAAATCTATCGATGTTATGGAAGGAAAATTGCAAGAGGTCACGCTTCCGCCGGCAACGGCCGAAGAAATCGACCAAACAGTTTCTGTTATGGGCGGTGAAGATTGGGAATATTGGATTCAAGCACTTGAGTCTGCGGGTGTATTGTCAAAAGGCGTTAAAACAGTGGCCTACTCTTATATAGGCCCCGAAGTAACGTATCCGATTTACCGTAAAGGAACAATTGGGAAAGCGAAAGAACATTTGGAGGCAACGGCAAAGAAACTCAATGAACTATTAAGTAAAGTAAACGGGCAAGCGTACATTTCGGTGAACAAAGCCATTGTGACCCATTCGAGTTCAGCGATACCTTTTGTTCCTCTTTATTTTATTTTGCTCAAGAAAGTTATGAAGGAAAATGGTACCGACGAAGATTGCATCGCGCAAATTGACCGGTTGTTCCGTACCCGTTTGTATTCCAAGGAAAGAATGATTGTTGATGAAAACGGCTATATACGTATGGATGATTTAGAAATGAACCCTGAAGTGCAAAGAAAAGTTGCCGAAGGTTGGCACAATGTTAATCAAGCAAATATTTCCGCACTTGCTGATCTTGAAGGTTATCAAAATGATTTTCTAAAATTATTTGGTTTTGATTTATCCGATGTTGATTATAATGCCGATGTCGACGTAAACCTCAAAATCCCCACCGTCAGTTAATTCCTCATATTTTCATCAACTTAGTAAAAATCACACCGGCCTAGCATGTATAATATGTTAAATTATGTAAAATTATGTAATTGTGTAATCAATTAGGCTTAATAATGAATAGTAAGGTATATTAATGTATTTTATGCATTAAAAAGTTATAAAATAAATCTTATGTCATCAAAATACATTTATATGACTTAATACATAATTCAAAGTTAATAAAAAAACTTTAAAAGTATTATATTGTATCTAATATATTAATTAAGATGTAAAAGTAAAAAAATACTAAAAATAATTGACTTTTGTTATTAAATGAAATAAATTGTGTATAAATAATTATGCAGCTCAACTATCCAGAACTTATGACTATCGAAGAGGTCGCCAAATATCTTCGCGTAAAAAAACGTACCGTTTATGAATGGGTTAAGAAAGGGAAGATTCCCGCCATTAAAGCGATTGGTCAGTGGCGTTTTAAGAGAGAAAAGATCGACGCTTGGTTAGAATCTTTATAGAAATTGAGAGGGGAAAATGTCACAGGCACAAGCTAAAGAAAATGTAAAAGAATCATTGAGGAAATTTATTGCCGAAGTTTTAGAAACAGATCCACAGGGAATCAGAGACGAAGCTCATTTCGTTAAAGAGTTGGGGATGGACTCAATGATGGCGTTGGAGATTTTAGCTGGGATTGAAAAAAAATATCGTATTGTGATTCCTGAGGATTTGTTGCCCAAGTTTACAGATTTAAACGCAACGACAGGTATTGTCGAAAAAATTTTAAATAAAAAATAAAAATTTTGATCCAACTATTATTTATTATTAAAGGAAAGGAAGGTTGCAATGCATCTTAAAAAACTCGAGCTTTTTGGATTCAAATCTTTTGCCGACAAAACTGCTTTACATTTTCAGCCAGGGATTACGGCTATAGTCGGCCCCAATGGATGTGGGAAAAGTAATATTTTCGATTCTATCCGTTGGGTTTTGGGTGAACAGAGTGCTCGAGACTTACGCGGTTCTTCCATGGAAGACGTTATTTTTAACGGGACGGAAAAGAAGCCATCTTTGGGTTTTGCTGAGGTCAATTTGGTCTTCTCTGATGTATCATCGGGGGAGCTTCCGACCGACCAGCAGGAAGTAAAGATTACGCGCCGGCTTTTTCGGTCAGGAGAGAGTGAATATTTGATCAATGATACCGTTAGCCGGCTTAAAGATGTTCATTTGTTATTAATGGGGACAGGTATCGGGCACGAGGCTTATTCCTTAATTCAGCAAGGGCGGGTAGACCTTATCGTCAATGCCAAACCCGAAGAGAGGCGTTTTATCATCGATGAAGCCTCCGGGATTACTAAATATAAAGCTCAAAAAAAAGAAGCGATGAGCAAGCTAGGCGATACGGATAATAATCTTTTGCGTATCAATGACATTGTGATTGAAATTAAAAAGCAAATTGCCTCGATTGAAAGGCAAGCGAATAAGGCACGGAAATACCAGGAAGAATTCGAAAAGCTTAAGGGCTATGAAATTAAATTGGCCCGGACAAAAATTGACGAATATGAGACGAAAAAACGGGATTTTGAGAATAAATTGGCGGAATTCAAGAAATTGCAGGAGTCGCTTAATGTACAGCTGGAAGCACAACAAGAACAGTTAACCAACGAAATTAACGGTTTGGATGAAACCGAGCAGAAGATTAATGATATAAACGCTGAGGAGATTAAGCAGCAAAGCCAAATGGACCAGGGCCACCAGCAAATTGGGTTTAACCAAGAGCGGATTCAAAACCTTACTTTAAGCAATCAAAAGCTTGCGGAACAAAAGGAACAGTTAATTTTGCGCTGCAAAGAACAGCAGAAAAAAATTGAAGATTTAAAACAGGATATTGAAACGCTTCAAGAGGCAATCCGTTTTAATGAAGAGGCTATAAAGGAAAAGCGTTCAGCGTTGACTCACTTAGAGAGGACGATTAAGGAATCTAAGGAGAGAATTAGGGAACACGAAGAAAAAATATTTTCATTGAGCGCCCGTCATGTAAACACGCAAAATGAGCTTACGGATGTCAGTAAAAAATTGCAGGAAAATTTAAGCAGAAAGCGGCGCTTGGAAATGGAGTTAGATAAAACTTTAGTGGAACAGCAAGAAGTTGACCAGAAGATGCAAAATTTGGGCTATCAGCATCAAGCCGTTGATGGCAGTAAGCAGGAGTTAGAGTTGGACTATCAAGAACATCAGGGTAAATTAAGGGAGATTGATGCGCAACTGAAACAACTGTCGGATGAAATCGATGAGCTCGAGAAAAAGAGAGTATTTTTTAAATCGCAAAAAGAGTTTATTGAGAAACTCAATACCCAGTATGAAGATATTCCTGATCCCATTATCGAAGGCCGATTTTTAACAAACGTTTCTCCGGAGGATCATCACACAGGGATAGTCGGGAAGGTAAAAAGTGTACGCTCTGTTGATGGACAAATGTTTGAAATCACTTGTGAAACTAAGTTTATCGAGTTGGATCCGCAGCAGATTTCCCGTAAAATTAATGAGATCAATGTTCAATTGACGGACGCTAATCTTAAGAAAGATCAGTTTGTGATTCAACGGCAGGAAGAAGTCGATATTTCTCAGCAGGTACAGGAGGAGATTCAGGCGAAAGAAAATGTCCTTTCGGTTATTGTGGCACAAAAGAAAGACGTCGTCGCTATTTTAGAGAAGTTGAACAAAGAATTGGAGCTGTTTAGGCTGGAGCTCGATGAGACAAAGGGGACAATCGATGTTGTCCACAAGAAAGAAGAGGAACTCAAATATCAGCTTGATACAACAACCAAAGAAATTGAATGGACCAGAAATGACATCAAAGATAAGCAGGCGTTAATATCAACAAAGTCACAAGACAAAGAAGAGATCTCTGTCTCGATCGCTCAAATGGAAACTGAGGCTGAATCGGATAAAGAAAAACTTAATGTCCAGCAGGGAAGTATTGAAGAATTCACTTTGTCCTTGGACCAATGGCTAGGAGAAATAAAAAAGATCGATGATGATGTAACGAATAACATTAATAAGAGGGAAGAATATAAAAGGAATATCGATGAATTGGAATTAAAAATTGAGGGAATTCGTCTGAATAAAGAAAGCCTCAAGGAATCAGCCGTTGCCCTGGAGAGTCAAAAACAGCAGCAGGGTAAGGTGATTAATCAATCGAGGACTGCAATCCTGGCGTTGGAGGAAGAGCTTGAAGAGGTGAAGCAGAGAGTGCACGGACAGGAGCTCAATGATCAACAGATCGGTTTTAATGTCCAAGCCATTAAGGATCGCCTTCAGCAAGCTTATAAAATTGATTATGACACTCTTTCTGCAGAACCTGAAGCAGCGTCGGAGCAGTCGGAGGCACCAGCACAAGAGGGCACAGTTTCATTTGAGGAAGAGTTGGAGAAATTACGAAAGCGTTGTGAATCTTATGGCAGTGTCAATTTGGTTGCTATTGAAGAGCACGAGGAGCTTAAGCAGCGTTTTGAATTTTTAACAAAACAGCAAAGTGATTTATTAGAAGCTAAATCCCAGCTCATGGAGACGATTAGTAAGATTAATCGTACCACGCGGCGGATGTTTATGGATACCTTTACTGTAGTTAGTGAAGAATTCCGTATACATTTCCGTATGCTTTTTGGTGGTGGGGATGCGGAACTGATTTTATTGGATCCGGAGAATGCACTGGAATCGGGAATCGAGATTGTGGCTAGGCCTCCGGGGAAGAAATTGCAAAATATCGACCTCCTCTCCGGTGGGGAAAAATCCCTGACCGCGATTGCTTTAATCTTCGGTGTCTTTAAAGTTAAGCCGAGTCCATTCTGCGTGCTCGACGAAATTGACGCGGCTTTGGATGAGGCGAACGTCGGCCGTTTTAGTTATTTATTGAAGGACTTTGCGAAGATTGCCCAGTTTATCGTTATAACTCATAATAAGAAAACCATGGCATCATCAGATATTTTGTACGGTATCACGATGCCTGAAACAGGCATCTCACGGATTGTTTCGGTAAAATTTAAAGATGGAGAGAAGAAACAGGAAGTGCCGGTAGCCGTCGCAGCTTAGTTGTTAGGTGATACTGATTTGATTCTTGCCGCCGAATTTCGCTTTATACATTGCTTTATCAGCTAAAGTAATTAATTCTTCTTTGCTGGATGCGTTGTCTGGGAATGTGGCCAGCCCAACGCTGACCGTTACGTGAAGTTGAAGGGCCGTGAAGAGTTTCTGTTCAACTTTCTGTCGGATACGTTCAGCAATCGTGCATGCCTGCTCTGTGTGGGTTTTAGTAAGAATTAGCGAAAACTCCTCGCCTCCGTAACGGCAGACAAAATCGCTCTCTCGCGATGATTCTTTGAGAATAACAGCAATATCTTTCAGTATTTCATCCCCGATTTGATGGCCGTGGCTGTCATTGAGTTTCTTGAAATCATCGATATCGAGGATAATAAGGCTGGTTGGAAAATTCTGTTTTCGCGCAGCTTCAATTTCAGAAGAAAGCTGGCTTTGAAAAAATCCGTGATTCCATAATGAAGTTACCGTATCTGTATGGCTTTGCAGGCGAATTTTTTCATAAAGCTGTGAATTTTCGATAGCCAGGCCCGCCTGGTTAGCCAACATGGTGAAGATACGAATGTCTTTTTCTTCGATGGGTTTTTGGGTAAAGAAATTATCCGCAATAATGAGGCCATTAACTTTATCTTTGGCTTTAAGAGGCATCACAATCAGTTCGGTTGTATGAAAGACCATTAAGAGTGGATCATTAAGGTATTTATCAATTTCCTCTTTCGTGATATGAAATGGTGTGCCTTGATGAAAGGCTGCCGCCAATAAGTTATCTGAAGTGGGTTCAATGGGAATTTTGAGGCTTTTTACTGAATGAAACAGCGCTGACCGGCCGGAATTCCTTAGAAGGCGGTCTTTGTCAATTAAATCGTCGAGGTGCTGATTGGAATTTTGTATGTAAGCCCAAATGTTTTGGGCGTGGTCTCCGGATTCGGGGCCAATGGCCATTTTGGGCTCGAGGCATTTATCTTTGGTGTTAAGAAGAAATAAGATTGCCCTGTTAAAACTTAAGCCGGTATGGGCGGTAACACCAGTAAGGATTATGTATAAGATATGCTCGAGTTCAAGCGTTGTCCGCATGGCATTGCTGATCTCATAAAGCAATGTAAACTCTCTTTGTGCCCTTTTCAGGTCTTCGACAGGGTCAGTATTGTGTATCATAATTTTATCCATAGTAGTTAAAGAAGTCGAAATTTCTTATCTAATATTAAAATAAGCTGATTAAGCGTATGTGTTGAAAGATAGCACCTTAATTTGTGATTGTCAAGGTAAATAGTAATTATGTGGGCAGGTTGTTGTTTCATAAATCATTTATTATCAAGTAGTTATGTAATAATAAAAACATATTTAGAAAGGTAGCGTTTTCTTGACACGGTTATAGGCGTATGTTATACTTCAGTTCCAATTGGAGCCGTGAAAGTTTTTCTTAATACTATTAACGATCATAAATGTTAACGTGGCTTGATCTTTTAATCTTGCTGGTTATTATCCTGGGTATTCTAAACGGGAAAAAAAGTAATTTCTTTACCGAGTTTTTTAAGCTTGGCGGTGCGTTTTTTGCCACTTTTTTAGCCATTCAGTACTATTTACGGTTCGGTGATTTTTTAAAGACATTTGTCCCTTATCCGGACAATGTGTTCGTGCCTAAAGAAACATTTTATTACTTTGTCGCGTATTCACTTATTGCAGTTTTTGTTTATTGTTTAGTTAGCATTACGCGGGATGGTTGGGTCATAATTCTCAATGTGAAGTTCGACCCGGTTATTGATAAAACACTGGGCTTTGTGCTAGCAACTATCAAACTATTTCTTATTGTCGGGTTAATTTTTTTTGGCTTAACTGTATCAGGGAACGGCATTTTGGGACGAACAGCAGAAACGTCACTGAGCAGATTTTTGTTTCAAGGAATTTCAGAAACCATTTACAAAGGATGTCATTCACTTGTTCTAGGGCCGGTTGAAACAGATATTTACCCGAACCTTAATAAGTGAAGGCACACCGCTGATGGGGCGCATTCCCGAAGAGATTATTGCCCAGGTCATTGACCGGTGCGATATTGTTGAAATCATCTCGTCATATATTCCCTTAAAGCGGGCGGGAAGAAATTTTAAAGCTCTTTGTCCATTTCATCACGAGAAGACACCATCATTTGTCATTAATCCGGATAAACAGATATTTCATTGTTTTGGTTGTGCCGCTGGCGGGAATGTCGTTAGTTTTGTAATGAAACAGGAAACCTTGGAGTTCCCTGAGGCCATTCGTCAATTAGCCTCGCGTGTTAATATCGAGATTCCTCTTGATGGGGAACAAGACAATAAGCAGTTTAAGGAACGCCAGGCAATATTTCAGGTTAATGCGTTAGCAGCAGAATATTTTCATAAGAACCTGCTCTCTGATAAAAGTCAATTGGCAAGCCAAGCCCGTCGGTATATGAAAGGCCGCGGAATTACTGTTGAAACGGTAAAGCAATTTAAGCTTGGCTTCGCGCTTGACCAGTGGGATGCCTTGATTCAATCCCTTAGCAAAGAGGGAACAAGCATGGGCCTAATGGAAAAAGCCGGGCTGGCCATCCCAAGGGAAAAGAAGGACGGTTATTATGATCGATTTCGTAACCGTATCACTTTTCCGATCTTTGACACAAGGGCGAATTGCCGTGCCTTTGGCGCACGCACCATGGAGGATGAGTCCGGTGGAGCAAAGTATATAAATTCACCAGAAACAATTGTCTATACCAAAGGTCATCACCTTTACGGTTTTCATGCGGCAAAACAGGCGATTACGCAGTCGGATCAGGTTGTTATCGTCGAAGGTTATATGGATTGCCTGATTCCATACCAAGCGGGGATTCATAATGTTGTGGCGTCATTGGGGACCGCTCTTACGGTTGAACAGATTCGCTTGTTAAAACGTTACACAAAAAATATTGTGATGCTGTTTGACATGGATCAAGCGGGGCAGGCAGCAATGATTCGCAGTCTAGATGTCCTTATTGCTGAAGGAATGGATGTGAAGGTAGCAAGTTTAGATGAAGGAAAAGATCCAGATTCTTTTGTGCGTGAACACGGCGTCGCAGCTTTGCGGGAGCGGATTGATGATGCCGAAGCGTTGGTTGATTACAAGATTAAATATTTTATTGGGCAATTTGGTATACGGACACCGGAAGCAAAAGCGAAAGTAGCAGCGGCGGTTTTACCGACGATTCGCCAGTTTGATAACGAGGTTTTGAAGTCAGAATATATTAAGAAACTTGCTCAAATATTATCGCTTCCCGAACAGGTTTTGTTATCCGAAGTTGATAAGGTTCAAGTGCCCCGGGAAGCAAAACGAGGGATCAGCGTAACACAAGCAAACAGCATTGGTAGCCGTGAAGAAAGAGTTGTTGAGCACAATATGCTTAAGCTGTTGCTGGATGATGAGAGTTACCTCCCAAAGATGAGGGGAGAGTTGGCAGCTTCGGATTTTCAAGACGGAACAGTTCGTAATATTATTTCAAAGATTTTTGATATTTTTGACCATGGGCAGAAAGTTGATTTGAGGCACTTAGTTAACAGTTTTCAGAATGATCAAGAGCATCAAGTTATTTCACGTGTTGTAGCTAGTGAAGAAGCGGTTACAGCTAATAAAGATAAAATGTACACGGATTATATCCGTCGAATTAAAACGGACAGTTTAAAATTACGTCGGCAACAACTTCTCGGGCAGATTCAGCAAGCGGAAAAAGCCGGCGACGCCGAAAAACTTAAAGAGTTATCAATGGAATTTGATCAATTAATCCGCCAATAATGAGGGAAAAATGAAACCAGGAAAAAAAGTCATCAAAAAACAGGATTTGAAAAAGCACGATATCAAAGACGACATCGAAAAGTTAGTACTGCTGGGCAAGAAAAAAGGTTTTCTAACTTACGATGAAGTCAATGATGCCCTTTCCGAGTCGGTGGAATCTTCGGAAGAACTCGATAAAGTTTTTGATATTCTTGATGGTAAAGACATCAAAGTCATCGAGTCGGAAGATACCAACGATGAAGATTTACCGGAACAGCTGGAAACCGAATCCCGCGAACAGGAAATCCGCCGTGTCCGTGAGGAAAACCGCGAGGATGAAGTTTATTCGGACAAGTTTATCCCTCTCGATGATCCGGTGAAGATGTATTTAAAGCAAATGGGGTCTATTCCTTTGTTGTCACGGGAAAACGAAATTAATCTTGCCAAAAGGATTGAGGAAGCCGAGATCAGATTTGCGGAAGCTTTATATAAAACCGCTTATGGCCGCAAAGAAGCGATGAAGGTCATCGGCCAGGTTCTTAATGAAGAAATTAATGTCGAAGATGTTATTAAAGATGAATTGGAACGCCGGTCGAAACTTATCCGCGATTTGAAACGTATTAAGGCCTTAGTAGGCCGTACGCGTGTCGAATCCGACAAGTCAGCGCAAGTGTTGGCGCAATTTAAATTAACCGCTTCTTTTAATGAAGGCGTGGTTGATCATATCGATGAGGCCTGTTGGCGGATTGAAAAGATAGATCGGATTTTAACGGGTAAACGCAGGCCGGAAAATACCAAGCAGTTAAAGAAAGAAAAGGAAAAACTCCTTAGAGAACTTGAACAGCCTCTTGGCACAGTTAAAGAGCTGTTGCGCATTATTAAAATGCGGCAGGCCAAATTTAACAAGGCCAAGAAACTTTTGGTGGAAGCAAACCTGCGTTTGGTTGTCAGTATTGCCAAAAAGTATATCAATCGTGGGTTATCATTCCTTGATTTGATTCAGGAAGGTAATATGGGGTTAATCCGTGCCGTTGAGAAATTTGAATATAAGCGCGGTTATAAATTCTCGACGTATGCAACGTGGTGGATTCGCCAGGCAATCACGCGCTCTATCGCTGACCAGGCCAGAACAATCCGCATTCCAGTACACATGACAGAAACGATTAATAAAATTATCCGTGTTTCCCGTTTATTTGTACAGGAATTCGGTCGCGAGCCGTCGGCACAGGAAATTGCCAAGCAAATGCGGATTCCCATTAGCAAAGTCAAAGAGATTCTTAAAATATCGCAAATCCCGATCTCTTTACAGACGCCCATTGGCGATGAAGGGGATACGCATTTTGGAGATTTCATTGAGGACAAAAAGGCCGTGTCTCCGGCCAATGCAACATTACAGTCGATGCTAAAGGATGAAATCGGTTCGGTCTTAAACACGCTGGATGAAAGGGAACGCAAGATTCTTGAATTGCGTTTCGGTATTCATGACGGGACAACGCGGACACTGGAAGAAGTCGGCAGTGAGTTTAATGTTACCCGGGAACGTGTCCGTCAGATAGAATCAAAGGCGTTGCGGAAACTTCGGCATCCCACAAGGTCAAGGCGCATCAAGCAGTTTTTAGATATGGCCGCCAAAGAAGACGAAATAATATAATCAGACAGGTTTGCTTGAAATACTATAAAGCCTATTTGCTATGCAGATAGGCTTTATTTTTTACTCGGTAATTGAGCTTTGCCGTGGTTTAGGGTATAATTAAAGTAAGGATATAGAATGAAAAAGATATATTTTATTATTTTGTTTTTGTCAGTGGCATTGCTTGCGCATGCCCAAGATTCCGTCATGACCGATCGCCTTAAACAGGCCGCTAACAGTGTTATGATGAATATTTATGATGATATTGTTGAAAGGAAGCAGCGGTTTGCTGAGCTGGAGGCTTTTGGCCCATTGAGCCTCTCCGTGAATCAGTATGGTATAAAAACTATTGAATATAAATCGGAATCGATTGACCGTTTTGGCGAAAAACAACTTTACGCCTTTGGTTTAACCATTGTCCAGTCCGGGGACAAGAATTTTTCAGAGCATGGCCGGGAGGCTTTCAACTTTGGTTTCCCTTTGTTGGGTATTAAATTTACCGGGTATCAAGTCAAACTTCTGCAGAAAATGCAATTTGACATTCAGGAGTTGATCGGTAAACATGGCGAGGCCTTGTGGGAATTGCAACAAGAGTATATGCCCATTCGTTTGACTATGGCATCGAGTAAGCAAGTGTTTAAAACCGGCGAGCCGATCCGGTTTGTTGTCAAGCTGGCTAATGTCGGCAAGCAGAATATTAAAATCGATAAACTCAGTGAAAAGACACTCTTTTTTCAGTATAAAAATTTAGTCTGGGGGGCAAAGGAGATTTCTTCTGATCAAACCAAAGATGCTCAAAAGGATTTTTTGCGGCCCGGTGATTATGTGAGCAAAGAATTTGCCGGTGAAGGTTTCCAATTTCCGGAAGAATTTGAAATTCGCGGTTCGTACATTATGACTTTTAAAGAAATAAAGCCCACGGCTAAGTTAAAAGTTAAAGTCGTTAATTAGTACTAATACTAGTATAAACCGCTTGCATGCAGAGAGTATTTTGGCTATACTTTTTTTATGAAAAGGTTTTGCTGTTATCTGCTAGTACTAATATTTCTTTCCGGTTGTTCTACCGCTCCTCAGCCAAAATCATTATTCACGCAGAAGCAAAAGCCACCAAAAACAACTAAAGAAGCGTCATCGAAAACTAAGCCGTCGACCGAAGATAATGCCTCTGATTTGCATAATATGGCCGAAGAAGAATTGAAGGAGTACACTAAGAAATACGGGGTTATTTTTGCCAAGACCGATTTTCAGGGAGTGCTGCAGACGAGTTATGTGCGGCTTCTTTTCGAAAATGTTCAACATCCCGAGAACCGGTTTCAACTTCATATCGGTGATAAATCAAGAAATCCTTTTCCTTGGGATGTCACAGCAGTACAACCGGGCTATTTTTTTATTGAACTTCCCGCGGGGGAATATAAAATTTCTTCATTATCTATTCCCGTAGGTTCAACAACTGCCAGTGAGCCAGTTGATATTAAATTAAAAGTAATAGAAGATGCTATTACGTACATCGGGACTTTAAAGGTCGTGGGAACCAAAGAGACGATAAAATTGGGTGTTGTGCCTGTTTTTAAACCGGGTTTTGAATACTCTGCTTCTGTTATCGATGAAAGGCAGGAAGCGGTTGCGGTATTCCGGCAGCAATATCCCAATATTCAAAATGAAATTTCTGTTCATTTAATGAGGGTTAAAAGTTTATGAAAATATTTTTTGTTAATCTAAATCGTGGGAATTACCAGCATTTCCGTTATAGCGTGTTGGTTGCCGTGTGCGCGATGGCGGTTGTGGTATATTCTCATAATCTTTGGGCTGAAACTGTTGCTGGCTCGCATGCGGAAGTTGAATTAATACCTGAAAAATTGTCCTTAAAACCTGGCCAGGATATAGAGGTAGCAGTGCGTATTAAAATGGAAGACGGTTGGCATATTTATTGGAAGAATCCGGGCGATTCGGGATTACCGACAGAAGTCCAGTGGCAATTGCCCGAGCAGTTTCAAGCCGGCCCTTTACTCTGGCCGTATCCGGAAAGAGAAGACGTTTCTCCTCTTGCAACTTATGTGCTTAAAGATCAAATTTTTCTTTTTAGCAGAATTAAAATTCCTGATGCGCTTAAGATCGGTGATAAAATTTCTTTAAATGCTGAGGTGAAATGGTTGGCTTGCGAACTTCAATGCGTTCCGGGGAAAGCTAAAGTAAGCGCCAACATCCCCATTTCTGAACAAGTACCGGTGGATAATGATTATTTACTTAAGGAGAGGCAGGAAGCAAGAAATAAAATTCCAACTGTCTTAAGTAATTGGCAGGTGAGCGTGCTTAAGAAAAAAGACAGCCTCGGGATCAAGTTTATGCCGATGGATAAAAATACGGTGGTATTAAAGGATGTTCAGTTTTTTCCTGAGAATGGAGAAATGATCAACCATGCAACAATACAAAAATTAGAAAAGTCAGACGGCGGCTATGTTTTATATACAAAAGCTTCTGAACTTTATGACTCAAAGAAAACTAGCAATTTAAAAGGAATCTTGGTGGCGGATCCGGGCTGGGATGAACAAATGTTACACAAGGCTCTGGAAATCGATACTCCAATAATTAGTGGAAAGCAGTAATTAGAGTGAGAGGAAATACATGAAGATACTTGGCGTAATGAGTTTGTCAGCACTGGGTGTTTTCTTTTTAACAGCACCTGTCGGTTTTGCCGATGTGACTGTTAATGAACAGGCTCCAGATTTTACCTTATCTGATACAAATGGCGAGCAACATTCTTTATCTCAATACCATGGGAAGTTTGTTGTTTTAGAATGGATGAATTATGAATGCCCGTTTATTAAGAAACATTACAATAGCCAGAACATGCAGAGTTTGCAAAAAGAATTCACTAAGAAAGGGGTCATCTGGTTTTCAATTAATTCTTCAGCAGAAGGTAAACAAGGTTATTTTTTGCCTGAACAAATTAATGCATTAATGAAAGAAAGAGGGGCGCAGCCCACCGCGTATCTTATTGATAAAGATGGAACCACCGGGAAAATGTACGGGGCATTAACCACACCACATATGTTTATTGTTAATCCTGAAGGCAAGCTAATATACAAAGGGGCTATTGACGACAAACCAAGTGTTGACCCGGAAGATATTCCCGGCGCCCATAACTACGTTCGTGCTGCTTTGGAAGAGGCAATGGCAGGTAAACCGGTTAGTGTTTCGTTAACCAAGTCTTATGGCTGTTCGGTAAAATACTAGAAAATTTCTTATTTTCTTGCGCAAATAAATTTTAGCTTGTGATACAATGTTTTATCCGCCTTCGCAGACTACCACGGCTTTTTAAGCTGTGTATAAATGCGAAATAAAAAACCGTGGTGCTACGGCGGATTCCGCCGGAAGCAACACGTCGGCGGATAACCCCGACGAGTATGGCGAAATTATCGAAGAAAATTTCGCCATATCTTACGAGTCGGGGTAAAGACGGGGCCAGAGGGGCTCCATTGTTTAAGGCATCTTTTATTAACATTTAATGAGGGGTAAACGCATGAGGCTATCAACTCATAAGAACAAAGAATCTTTCTGGATATTGAGCAGTCTGGCAATAAGTACTATTTTTTTGGCCGGTTGTGCAACAACGCAGCCGCCCAGTGATGTTAATAATTTACAGATAAAAGTAACACAATTAGAACACCGGGTAGATGAACGGGATGAACGTTTAAGTGAATTAGAGCATCAGGTCAGTGACATTTCTGATCGCCTTTCTGATTCAGAATCTGGCTCATCAAAGCAGCCCATAGAGGAAGCAGGGGGGGCTTCTTCTAGTTCGGCTTCTGACATGCCTAAGAGCCCCATTTCCGACAAGGCTGCTGACCAAATAATCCGCGTCCCCGTTACGCCGCAAAAAATTCAAGAAGGCCTTAAAAAAGCAGGTTATTACGACGGTATCGTGGATGGTAAGATTGGCTCTAAAACAAAACAGTCTATAATGAATTTTCAAAAAGACCATAATTTAACCGTTGATGGTATAGTTGGAAAAGGCACGTGGAATCAGCTTAAGTTTTATATTGAAGGAAAATGATTTTTGCATCCATCAGTGTTTTAGGATGTGGCTGGTTGGGTTTTCCTTTGGCAAAGCGATTGGTTGAATTAGGTTATTTAGTTAAAGGTTCAACGACATCTCCGCATAAAATTCCGCAGTTACAACAATCTAAAATAATTCCCTATTGCATTAATATTAATTCTCAGATAGAAGGAGAAAACGTCGATCAATTTTTTCAGTCGGATGTCTTATTCTTAAACATTCCTTTCCGCCGAGATTTTTCCGACCCAATGGTTTATAAACAGCAAATCGAGTTGGTTTATACGTGCCTTAAACATTCGCCGGTTAAATTTGTTGTCCTGGCGAGTTCTACTTCTATTTATCCACAAAATATCAGTGAAGTCAGCGAAGAAATCGTCTTTTGTCCCGACAACCCTCGCGCCCAAGTCTTGTATGAGGTAGAACAACTTTTCTTGAGTAGCAAAAGTTTCGCAACAACAGTTTTGCGTTTTGGCGGGTTGTACGGAAGTGACCGCAAAATAGGAAACTCCATTCTTAATGGAAAGGAAATTAATGAAGGAGATTCTCCCGTAAACCTTGTTCATTTAGAGGATGCTGTTGCGGTCAGTGTCGAAGTTATTGATAAATATATAAAAGGGGAGATTTTTAATGTCGTTAGCGATTTTCATCCTACGCGAAAAGAACTGTATACCGGTGTTGCTCGTTCTTTGGGCGTTGAGGTTCCAAAGTTTTCCTCCCCGGAACGGAAAAAAGGCAAGGTTGTATACAATGATAAATTAAAAGATGCCTTGCAGTATCGGTTTAAGTATCCAAATCCTCTGAATTCCTTTTAACTTTTTCACCTAAAATGAATAATCCCGTTTTTAAGAAAGAGGCTTTAAAAAACTTCCTATTAATAGGAGCGCTTTTTTTAATTGTTGTACTTGTTTTTTCAGCGGTCCAGAAGAGTGTTTTTGTTAATTGGGATGACCCGGCACACATTATTAACAATTATTTGATAAGGCCGTTAGATTTGGCGCATGTTAATCAGATTTTTCAAAGTGCGGCAACCAATGGATATATCCCTTTGACAATGTTATCGTTTGCCTTGGAGTATCATTTTGTAAAACTTAATCCATTTCTGTATCATCTGGACAATTTAATTTTTCACTTTGGTATTGTTGTTTTGATTTTTATCCTTGCCCAACAAATCGGATTATCAAGGCGGGCAGCCTATTTTGCCGCGCTGTTGTTTGGTATTCATCCCATTCATGTTGAGCCTGTAATGTGGGTGACAGCCAGGAAAGATGTTTTGTATGGAATTTTTTATATGCTGGCATTATGCCAGTATGTCCAATATGTCCGGAACAAGAAGTTTCATGCTTATTGTTTAACGTTGTTTTTCGGTTTTTTAAGTATATTGGCTAAGCCGATGGCGTTAAGTTTACCTTTGATTTTTTTTGTTTTTGATTGGCTGCTTAAACGGAAATTCGATCGGAACTGTGTTATAGATAAAATTCCGCATTTTTTGTATATTATTCCAATTACTTGGCTGACGTATTCGTTCTTTGCGCGCATGCCACCTGCGCATGATATTTCTCACGGGATCCTTGTTTGGATATGGACATTTATATTTTATATTCGAAAATTTGTCTTTCCTTTTGTTTTAACCCCTGTTTATGAGTTGCCGGAGCCGGTTGCGTTACACAACCCACAATATTATTTATCGGTCTTTGCATTTATTGCCTGGCTGGCCTTATTAATTGTTTTACGTAAGGACAGGTGGTTTATTTTTTCTCAGTTGGTTTATGTTTTTTCTGTTTTTTTCCTGCTGCGGTATGACAACGCCGACAAAGTCTTCGTCGCTGACCGGTATATGTATCTTCCCAGCATGGGGGTTTGTATTTTCATCGGAGTTTTTTTTGATAGGCGACTGTGTCAAGCTAGTCATAATTTTCTTCGAAAATGGAAGATTTGGTTCTTTGTCATTATGTTTTATTTAGTTTTATCAGTTAAAAGTTATTCGCAAACGCAGATTTGGAAAGATAGTCTGGCACTCTGGAATCATGAAATAAAATATTATCCACGGATGCTTGTTGCCTATAACGACAGGACAGCGGCCTTTGTGCAGTTGGGGAGAATTGACTCGGCCATTGCTGATTGCGAAAAAGCCATTGAGATTGATCCGGATAATGACAAGGCCCATAACAACCGGGGAGTTTTGTTTAATATAACAAAACAATATAGTTTGGCGCTCAATGAATTTAATAAGGCCAACAGGATTAATCCGCATAATGCGAATGTTTATTTTAACAGAGCGATAACGTATAGTTATTTAAAACAATATGACCGGTCTTTGCTTGATTATAATATGGCATTAGCAATAGAATCGCAATATGTTGGTGCTTATATCAACCGTGGAATACTTTATCGAAAGTTAAGTCGGACATCCCTTGCCATGGAAGATTTTAACCAGGCTTTATCTATTAACCCGGAATTCGATTCCGGATATGTTAACCGTGGGAATCTGTATTCTGATATTAAAGAGTATAATTTAGCCTTGCAGGATTATACGACGGCAATTCGCCTTAACCCTAAACAGGCAACTGCTTATAATCAGCGGTCAAAAATTTATCAGCTTATGGGAAATTTTTCTCAGTCGCTCGAGGATGCTGCGCAGGCGAAAACGTTAGGTTTTTCGACAAATCAGGAAAAATGAAAAAGACAATCATTGCGGTAACAATCAATCCGGCGATAGACTTGACGCGTATCGGTTGCAAAGAAATCGTAAGTGCCGGGGGTAAGGGAATTAACACTGCCCGCGCATTGCAAAATTTGGGATTGAGGACAGTTGCTACCGGGTTTTTAGGTGGGGCAACGGGGAGTTATTTTAAAAAACTGCTGAATCAGGATAAAATAAAATATAATTTTCTAAAGATTAAAGAAGCGACCAGGGCTAATTGGACTTTTTTGGATCATGGCAGGGATGGCCATCGACGGAGGATTTATAAAGGCCCTGAAGTCAGTCCGAAAGAATTAAAGAACTTTAGAGAGCATCTGGACAATTTATTGGACAATGCTTCATTTGTCATATTTTCAGGGAGAAAAAATAGAGGTTTAACGGATACGGATTATGCCGGTTTAGTTCAAATTGCGAGGCGTAAAAGGCTTCCAGTTATTTTGGATATCACCGGCCGGGCACTCTGGATGGGATTGAAGGAAAGGCCATTGCTCGTGAAGGTTAATTTAAGTGAAGCTGAAGAGGCATTGAAATTTAAATTAGATACAAATATTAGAATCAAGAAAGCAGCCAGGACGTTTCGTAACCAAGGCGCACAGTATGTAATTATCTCTTGCGGAAAAAGAGGCGCTGTGGGATCAGACGGCAGCGGTGTATGGCTTGCCCAAGCACCGGATATTAAAGAAAGCAATTCTGTCGGGTCTGGTGATAGCATGGTAGCTGGATTCTTATATGCGTATACTCAACATAAGACATTTTTAGAAGCTTTGGTTATGGCGGTAGCTGCAGGAACGGCTAATGCAGAAAATATCATTCCCGGGCAGATTAAAAAGAAGCGGTTTTTACAATTAGCCCCAAAAGTGAAAATAAAAAAACTCTAGCTTGTTAAAGGAGCTAAAAAAAATCATAATGGCTTGCTTTTAGGCGAGGATGATATAAGAATATTGTTTGGAAGGAATTATATCAATGACTAACGAAATTTTTCGATTACCCTCATTTTTGGGAAAGATTGTTCAGTTCTTCAGTAATAATTTTGAATTAATTTTATATCTTAATCTGAGCATGGTTCTAGGGTTTCTGGCAGTTTATATTGCACTAAAGTTCAAAGAACGCACGGGGTTATTAAGGAAGGTGAGGGCTGGTTTTGATTTTTCTCTTTACGCTTTGGCCGCTATTGTCGAACTAGGTTTGGTCTCTCTTTTTGTCTATACCGCTTGGGAGAATTATAACAGCCCTGAGACACGGTTTGATTTAACCAAATTATTATTACCCTCGACACATTGGATAAAGAAAGATTTAACCTTATTTTATATTGAAGACAATACCCTTAATTCCATCAAGATAGACGGGAGTGATCAGTCAACAGTATTGACGGCAAATGAACCAATTAAGGGGTATCATTTCTCGCCGAATGGCAGGTACATCTTAATAAATACAAACAAAACATTAAACCTTTGGGACAAGGATACCGGCACTTCTAGCGTGGTCGATTCTTTAGCCCAAGATGACCCAGCTAAAGATATTAATGGTGTTATTGGTGGAATCCGTTGGTCGCCGGATAGCCAGCGGTTCTGTTATGAGGAATCACAATGGTCAAAATATATGACCCAGGATCAGTTTTTCGTTTATGCTGTAAGTAATCAAACAAGGCAGGTTATTCCGATGTCATTACAGAAATTATCATCTCTGTATTGGGATAAAACAGGAGAGAATTTATATAACCTCCGCTATATGGCTCAAGATACATCTACAAGCGGTTATCCTTATGACGTTTTGGTTACCCGTATCCCGTTGACAACTTTGAAAGGCGAAACCGTAGCAAAAATTCCTCATAAAGATACAACTGTTCCCGAAAACAGCCTCCTTTTGAGAAATATCAGTTTATTTACCGAGGGAGATAAGCTTTCCTTTGTGCAGTCTGCCGAGGGAAGTAAATCCTTTTCCAATCAGGAACCGGGTATCGGTATTGACAAGGATGATTTTCTTTATGTTGTTTATAAAGGATGGTTTCATAAGAGACTATTGAAGATTCCTAAACAGGTTCCTTACGGGGATTGGCCGCGGCACATTTTTCAAGCCGAACGATTAATTGGACAAATCCGTTGGCTTCCGGGAGCAAAGTATCTTATTATGGAGCATAAGCAGATGGGGACACTTATTCTTGAAGCAAGAACAAGGCGGGTTGGATTGCTCATTGAAGCACGAGGGAATACTTTTGGCTGGTATGAGAATGTTTTAAAATAATTCAGAAGATTCAAATAGAAGGAGGGGGATTGACGCCCAGCTAACTCATGATATTATTATTGATTATCTTAGGTAGTTGACTGCGCGCATCGAGAAATTAGAGCATACGTTTTTAGAAAGAAGTTTTTTATTTAATGTTAAATTTTACTAATGACAAAGGAGAAATACGATGAAAAATTCTTGGCTCACCTGGACGTTAATTGTTGGAGTTGTTGTGGTTGTTTTGATTGCTTTCAATCATCAAAACCGTAACCAAAATGTTCCATTAACGGAAATATTCCCGGAAGAGAAAGAAAATCCTTCTAATGTGGAATATGAATTTGTTAATAAGGAACAGGCATCTTCTGCACCAGCAAAAGCTGCCCCAAAACCGGCAGTAGTTGCTAAACCAGTCACACCTGCCCCCACAGCCCCTAGCCCAGCAGTGGCTCCGGCACCAACCTCGTCGTCGACTGCACCGATCGTTAAAACTAATAACTTGTCTTATCGTATCCAAGTTGCTTCAACGCAGGATAAGAAAAAGGCCGACGAAATGGTCAGCAAGTTAAAAGCAAAAAATATGGACGCAAAGATTGTTGAGAAGAACCTCGGCGATAAAGGGATTTGGTATAGAATTTATATAGGCCAGTATGCTACTAAGAAAGAAGCAGAAGACTTCGCCCAGACTATAAAGGCGGATTTTCCTAACAGCCTTGTTATTTCCACGCGGTAAAGTTTTATTTATGTTAACTGCTGCATTAAAAGAAAACATCTGTTGGGTGTTACTGGCGCTCGCACTTTTTATTTTTTCCCGTAATTTGAGTGTTCATGGGGCAGAATATCGGGATGATGAAATATTCTACTTTAAGAGCGCCCAAGAAATGCTGACAAACCACAATTATCTATCACCTACGTATTTTGGCAAAGACCGATTTGAGAAGCCGATTCTGTTTTATTGGCTGGTCATGTTTTCGTATAGAATTTTTGGCATAAATTGGTTTGCGGCCCGTTTTGTCGGTGTTTTATTCGCCGCCTTAACTGTTTGTGCGACTTATTTGTTAACTTTAGAATTGTTTAAAGGTAATTTGCAATCTCAAGGAATACGAAGATTTAAGAATGGGTCGTTGCAGGAAATGGCTGTGCTAAGTTCTGTCATTTTAATGACCAGTCCTTTATTCTTGCGCCATGCGAGGGAAGTTGTTCCCGATATGCCTTTTAATTCTTTTATCGTATGGGCACTATACTTTGGGGTAAAACATCTGCAAGAGCCGCTGGCATCAAAGAATTCGTTCTTTTTTTTTATTTGTTGCGCTTTGGGTTTTATGATTAAAGGCTTTGCGGCTCTTGTTGTGCCGGTCGGGGCACTATGTATTTATGCCCTGATGAGCAAAGAAATGCTGGCTTTAAGATTGGTGGGTTGGGCGCGTGGATGGATATTATTTTTATTTATTGTTTTACCATGGTTTATGTATATGACGTCTGTTCATGGTACGGGGTATTTTCATTACATGGTCATTGAAGAAACAAAAAATAGGCTGGTTCTAGTTTCCGTGGGCAATCCAATTTTAAATAAATTGCAGGAGATTTTTGGGCATGCAATATTTTATATGCGGACGATCTTTGCGTATTATCTCCCTTGGAGTGTTTTTCTTTTATTGGCGATTCCTTTGGCATTTAAAAAGTGCGGGTTTAAAACTGGGAATATTTATCCTCTAAAGTTTCTTTTTGCTTGGCTCTTGATTGTAATTGGCTTTTTTTCTTTTATGTCCTTTAGGATTACCCATTATATGCTTGTTTTAAGTGCGCCGTTGGCAATTGTAGTCGGTTATTTCTTTCTTAATATGTTTTCTGAAAACCAGACTGTTGCCGCGAATATTGAAAAACTAAAGAAAATAATTATAATTGTTTTGCTTTTGATAGGGATATTGGCGTATAGTTTTCTGGTTGTTTTCTTAGCCCATAAACAACGGATTTGGCTTTTGTTCATCAGTGCCACAGGTTTTATTTTGTATTTAAGGTTAATGAAACAACGTAAGGGCGTTTTTTATCCATTTTTGTTAGGGGGATTTTTATTGTGGATAAATGCACAGACGTCTTTGCTGACCGAAGCGGGGCTTACGCCGCACGCAACGTTGCAGAAGTTTGCCCAGACGATAAATGCTCATAAGCAAAATGATGAAGTTGTCGGGGTGGGCAGTAATGATATCCATGAGAAGGAATTTCAGGTTTTCTTTGATCAGTTGGTTATCAAAGCCGCTAATGACGAAACAGAAGAGACACGGCAAACGTTAAAAGAACTGTTTAATACACCTAAAGGCGTTTATTGCTTAATTACGGCAAAAGATTTTTATGCTCCGTTAGTTCCGCCGGAGTATCATTTTGACATTATTGAAGAAGAATATATGATTAGAAAACGGATGGCTATTGATAAAGGTTTTTTTGTGGCTGTCTTGAAATTTGACCGGCAGAAAGTCCGTGATTACCTAATGGAAAAAATACTTCTTATTAAAAAGAGTTGAATTGATGGCAGAAAAAAGTCTTTATTGCAGTATCGTTATTCCTGTTTACAACGAAGAAGAATCCTTAAAGGATTTATTTGGCGAACTTTTGCGGGCGATGTCGCCTTTGGCGGCGCCTTATGAAATAATCTTTGTTGATGACTGCTCATCGGACAAGACCCCACAACTGTTGCAAGAATTTCACCGCAACCTTCCAGAAATTGTCCGCATCTTGCCTTTAGCACAGCGTAGCGGCCAATCGCTGGCGATGCAGCAAGGCCTATCGTTAGCGAAAGGGGAAATCGTTGTCACCCTTGATGCGGATTTGCAAAACGATCCTGCTGATATTCCGCGGCTGTTTGAGAAAATGAGGGAAGGTTACGATTGCGTTTGCGGTTGGCGAAAGTCACGGCAAGATACTCTTTTAAAAGCCGGCTTGTCTAAATTCGGTAACCTCTGCCAGCGGATGTTTACGGGGTTGACTATCCATGATGTTTCCTGCACGTTGCGGGCTTATAAGAAGAAATGTGTTCCGGACATTCCTCTAAATTGGGAAGGGGCGCATCGTTTTATTCCATTGAATCTTTCTTTGCGGGGTTATAAAATTGGAGAAATTGTTTCCAATCACCGTTTGCGCCGTTACGGGACAAGCAAATACAGCCATAAACGGATCTTCCGCGTTGTTTCTGATTTTTTTCGTATTATCATAACAAAGGGGAAAACATGAACGAATGGAAAATATTAGGGTTTACCGGCCAAATTATTTTTGGGTCAAGGTTTTTTGTCCAATGGCTTTCTTCCGAGAAAAGAAAGGAAAGCCACATCCCAATAATTTTTTGGTATCTAAGTATTTTTGGCGGGATTTTGTTGTTGGCCTATGCCTTGCATATAAAGGATTCGGTCTTTATTTTGGGCCAAGCGAGCGGGTTGCTTGTTTATTTGCGCAATCTGGCTTTGATTTCACAAAAGGAAAAAAGAGAAAAGGAGATGGGGCATGAAAAATAAATTTTCTTTTTACGTTCTAATCTTAACGGTTTTTATTTTTACTGGATGTACTTCAGTAAAAGTTGAGCGTGTCGCCGTAGATAAACAAATTGACTTAAGCGGTGAGTGGAATGATTATGATGCGATGACTGTTGCCAAGGATATGGTTGAGGATTGTTTAAAAGCCAGCTGGCATAATCAATTCGTTGATGCCAAAGGGCATAACCCCGTTGTTATCGTCGGGCATGTGGCCAATAAAAGCGATGAACATATCAATTCCGACGTTTATGTCAAGTACCTTGAGCGGGAACTATTAAATTCCGGGAAAGTCATTTTTGTTGCTTCCGATGTAGAACGTCAACAGATGCGCGCCGAAAGGGATGACCAGCAGACAGGTTATACTGACCCAGCAACTATTAAAGCACACGGGAAAGAACATGGAGCTGATTTTATGCTTATTGGTAGCCTTAATTCCGTTAAAGATGCCGTTAAGGGAAAATCCGCCGTTTATTATCAAGTGAATATGGAACTTGTTGATTTGTCCACAAACGAAAAAGTTTGGATCGGGCGCAAAGAGATTAAAAAGTTTATAAAAGTCAGCAAGTATTCCCTCTAAGCGCAATATGTATGACAGGATGCAAACACCTTTCATCGAATTTAATCTGCCTAACGTTTAGTGCCTTTCTTATTTTTACCGGTTGTGCAAGTTCTCCCACCATTCAGCCGCAAATCAACAGCCTCAGTGTTGCCGGAAAATATCAATATGCGGCCAAGATTCTGGATAACCAGCCAGAATCTTACGGCCATCAAAACCGGCTTTTATACCTTCTTGATTATGGCTTGATTAGCCATTATGCGTCAAAGTATGAGAAAAGTATCCGCCTTTTTGAAGAAGCCAAAAAATTATATGACGAGCAATACACCGTTTCTCTGAGCAATCAGGCGTCGACGTGGCTTATCAATGATAATTTGGCGCCATACCGTGGGGAAGATTTTGAACGGGTGATGATTAATATTTTTCAGGCGCTGAATTATGCTTTGCTGGGTAATATGGAAGAATCTCTGGTAGAAGTACGCAATGCGGATAATGCGCTTAAGTTGATTAACCGCCAGTATAAAATCGACCAACAGAATGTTTATCGTGAAGACGGTTTTGCGCGGTTATTAATGGGGATACTTTATGAAACAGAAGGCACGGCCGACAGCCTTAATGACGCCCATATTTCCTATAAAAAAGCATTAGATGTTTATGAAAACGATTATCAGGCGAATTATCATTTAAAAATTCCCGCGATTTTGAAAGAGAATTTGCTGGCGACGGCTCAATGGATGGGTGGGGAGGATGCCAGTTTTTACCGAGGTAAGTTTCCTGATGTGCATTTCCTAACTTTGGAAGAAAAGCAAAATAAAGCTGAAATTTATTTTGTATGTTACCAGGGATTGTCTCCCATTAAAATACCGGAAGCAATTCCCATCCCGCTGCCTGATGGTTATATCGCAAAGTTAACATTCCCACGGTATGACCAGCGCGAAACGGAACCGCTCACGGGCGGGTTAAAAGCCGTTGATTCCTCGGAACACGCCTTTGAAACCGCGGCAGAACCCGTGGAAAATATTGACGCCATTGCCCAATTGAATTTGCGTAACCGTAAAGTGCGCGTATTGGCAAAAGCAGTACTTCGTTCAGCAGGAAAATATCTTATCGAGAGAAATGAAGAGAAAAGTATTCATGATGAGTATGGGGAAAACACAGCCAACGCCTTTAGGTATATTAGTAATTTATTTAATCTTGCTTCAGAACAGCCTGATTTACGTTCTTGGCAAACACTGCCGGCTCAAATCTATTTGGCCAGGCTTGTTTTAGCTCCCGGGGTGTATACTGTATATTTTCAAGGGAAGAAGACAGAAGAAATAACTCTTAAAAAGGGCGAAAAAAAGATAATCACGGCGCGTTTCGCCCCTTAAGGGATACCCTTGCAGCCTCGAGATAATTAATATATAATGGGTTGCTTTTAAAGATAACTTTGTTAGAATAATTTTCTTTGGGAATTAAAGATTTTTTAACTAACGTTTTAGCATAGAGTTGGTATTTTAAGGTGAAAAAAATTCTTATTGTCGATGATTCCCTGATGGATCGGAAGTTACTGCGCAGCGTATTAAAGAAATCCGGTATTGAAAACGAAATTATCGAGGCGGTTGACGGGGAAGAAGCAATAAAACTTTTAAGCGAATATTATAAAGACGTTGGTTTAATCCTTCTCGATTGGCAGATGCCCAAGATCAGTGGAATGGAATTCATGGAAGCGGTAATGAAAGTCCCGTTGGTTGCCTCGATCCCGATTGTGATGATTACAGCGTCGAGTTCAGAGGAAAACAAAAAACAAGCGTACACCGTAAATCCCAATTTGGGCGGGTACGTTGTCAAGCCGTATAAGCCTGAAAAGTTAATTGAGACCATTCTTGCATTTCTGAAGTAATTAATAGAATTGATTGAATATTGAGCATGGCGGATACAACGATAAATAATAAAAGCGTCGAGGAGTTTTATATCCAGGCTGTTATGCTGGCCGAAGTGGTTAAGCGGATTTTGAAAAGAAAAGGGGATGTCGAATTATCCAGTAAACCCAAATTTGCGCTTAAGACGATTACTGAATTCCGTAAGCGTATACGCGTCAGTGGACTGGAAAAATTTAACGAAAAGACGTATATCGGGACAGTCAATTTTTATAGGACGGTTAAAGATTTGGAAAGCCAGAAAGCTGTCGGCGCGATTATTTTGTACCTCTCGGAGAGTTATATTGTGCGTTTATTAAGAGAGTTGCATTATCCGGTCATTGATGAAGACGATGAGGAAGCTATTGAAGATGCCGTGGGGACCGTGTGCAACCTGGTGGCCGGAAATTTTAAAGCAGGTTTAACCCAATTGGGCTATCCCGAGTTGGAGATGTCGCATTTTTACACGTATCAGAACGAAATAGTTGACGGTGTCCCGTTTGACCCGACACAGAAACAACTTTACGAAATCAGTTTCGAGATCCGTCAGCAGGTCAGGATTATTGCTGATTTGACTATGGGGCCTTTGGAAAGAAAAGAAAGGTAAAATTAAAGGAAGATATTAAACAGACAACGATGAGGAAAATGATGAGCAATGTCAATGTGTCACAGCTAAACTTAGAATCAACGGGGATTACCGATTATAAAGAATTATTTTATAATCTTTCTTACGATGAACTTTTCAAACATGAAACCGATCCATTATTGGAAGGATATGAAAAAGGGATTGTCTCCGAGCTCGGCGCCGTGGCGGTTGATACCGGAAAATTCACCGGCCGTTCTCCAAAAGATAAATATATTGTCGAAGACGAAGTAACGAAAGATACCGTTTGGTGGGCAACGGGGCAGCCTGGCGGACCGGATAACAAACGCCTTTCAAAGGAAGCGTGGGATCATCTTTATAACCTTACCGTTAAACAATTAAACGGCAAGAAACTTTATGTTATTGATGGTTTTTGTGGCGCCAACCTTGATACGCGTTTAAGTATTCGTTTAGTCACAGAAGTTGCCTGGATGGCACACTTTTTCAAGAATATGTTTATCCGTCCCAGCGAGCAAGAACTGAAGAATTTTAAACCTGATTGGACGGTCCTCAATGCCTGTAAAACCTCTTGTGCCGATTACAAAAAATTTAATATGAATTCCGAGGTCTTCATCGCTTTTAATATTTCCAAACGGATGACGGTTATCGGCGGTACGTGGTACGGCGGCGAAATTAAAAAGGGAATTTTCTCGATTATGAATTATTTTCTCCCGTTAAAAGGCATTGGGTCGTTTCATTGTTCCGCCAACCAGGGAAAAAATGGGGACACGGCGCTCTTTTTCGGGCTTTCCGGGACGGGAAAAACAACCCTTTCCACCGACCCCAACCGTGCGCTTATTGGTGATGATGAGCATGGCTGGGATAATAATGGGATATTTAATTTTGAGGGCGGCTGCTACGCAAAATGTATTAACTTAACCAGAGAACGGGAACCGGGTATTTATGCTGCCATTAAAAGAGATGCTTTACTGGAAAATGTTGATATTGATCCAGTAACGGGCAAACTCGATTTTAATTCAAAGAAGAAAACCGAGAACTCACGCGTTTCTTACCCGATGTATCACATCGAAAATATTGTCCAGCCTGTATCCAGAGGCAAACATTCTAAGTACATTATTTTTCTTACCTGTGATGCCTTTGGTGTTCTGCCACCGGTATCTAAACTAACCAAAGAGCAGGCAATGTACCATTATTTAAGTGGTTATACAGCCAAGGTTGCCGGGACCGAAAGAGGCGTCACTGAACCGCAAGCAACTTTTTCAGCTTGTTTTGGTAAAGCATTTTTGATGGTGCACCCGACAAAGTATGCGGAAATTTTGGCAAAGAAAATGCAGGAGCATAACTGTGCCGCCTATTTAATTAATACCGGCTGGGTCGGCGGCAAGTACGGCATCGGTAAGAGGATTTCCCTCAAAGATAACCGCGCCACCATTGATGCGATTTTAAGCGGGCAGTTAGACAAAGCCAATTTTCATACTTTACCTGTTTTAAATTTGCAGGTTCCTGATTATATTGCCGGTGTTGAATCAAAATTTAACCCCCGCGATGCGTGGGAAAATAAAGATGAGTATGATCAAATAGCAAGAAAATTAGCGGAAATGTTTATCAAAAATTTTCAAAACTTCATTGATATGCCCGGTGGAAAGGCATTAGTTGCCGCCGGTCCGCGGTTGTAAAGAAAACGATAATGTTTAAGCTTTCCAAAAACACAGCGACCGTTCTTATTGTTCTTTCCGGTATTTGTATTGTCCTGGGAACTAAACATTTGATTTTGAATTCTGGTCCCGGCCCCGCTAAGAACAACTTTGCGAAAGTGAAGGGAAATAACAATGCGCCTATCCAGATTACGGAATACATCGATTTTCAATGTCCTGCGTGTGCCGCCGGGGCAAAATATTTAAAAGAAATGATGCAGCAGTATCCGAATGCCATTCGGCTTCAATTAAAATATTTTCCTTTAATTTCAATCCATAAACATGCCTTATTAAGCGCTCATTATGCTGAATGCGCCGCCCGCCAAAATAAGTTTTGGGAATTTCAAGATTTATTGATCGAATACCAACCGCAATGGCACGAATTAGAGAAAACGGACGAGATTTTTGATTTAATGGGCCAGAAAGTCGGCCTTGATGCCAATGTGCTGAAGGATTGTTTGAATGATAAGTCTGTGGAAGATTTGATATTGAATCAAAGGAAAGAAGGCGAACAGCTGGGTATTAAAAGTACACCGACGTATTTTATTGATAAGCAAATGATTGTTGGTTCCAAAGATTTGGCTGCAAAGATTACTGAAATGTTAAAAAATGTTAAACATTAGGAATCGAAAATGAATATTTTTATTTTGTTGCGTATTATTTGCGGCAGCGTGTTGATTGTGTCCGGGTTTGAGAAATTGATCAGCCCGTATCAGAATTTTCTTTATGTTATTGAAAATTATGATTTTTTAACCACTGATTTAGCGTATTTTGTCGCCCGGGTTTTGCCTTGGATTGAATTTTTCGCGGGGGTTTTTACTGTCCTTGGCCTTTGGACTAAACAAGCTGTTACGGCAAGCGGGGTACTTTTTTTAGGATTTATGATTGTTGTCGGTCAGTCATTAATTCGGCACCTGCCGATCAATGAATGCGGATGTTTTGGGTCGTTGGTTACTTTTCCCCCACGGGGAGTTTTGGTAATGGATTCGTGTTTATTTATTACCTGTTTAATCCTGTTAAGGAATGTTAGCCAGGCACGGAAATGCGCGTTAGACAATTACTTTGAAAAGTAATACAAGGTTATAGTGTGTGAATACCTATACTACGATACTGTTTTTAATTTTTTCTCTTCTTATGCCCTCACCGTCTTTCTCCGAATACAAAGTTAAAGAGCCCAATGTCGCGGGACAATTTTACCCAGCTAATAAGAAAGAATTGTCTGCACAGCTTGATGATTTTTTCTCCCAGGTACAGACTACTCTATCAGGTAAACATATAAATATTATTATTGTACCGCATGCTGGGTATATTTATTCTGGAGGCGTGGCAGCTTACGGGTATAAAGCAGTAAGCGGGGCTTCCTATAAGACAATTGTTATACTAGCTCCCAGCCATTATTATCCATTTGACGGGATTTCCGTCTGGACCGAAGGAGCATTTCGTACTCCTTTGGGAGATGTTTCCGTGGACAACGGTTTTGCCCAAGAGCTATCTTCGGCCAATGCGAAGTTTCAGTTTGAGCCTAGCGTATTTGAAAAAGAGCATTCAGTCGAAGTGGAGATCCCCTTTTTGCAAAAGACGTTCAAAGATTTTAAGATCGTCCCGGTTATTATGGGGCAACCGAGCACACAACTACTTCAAGAGTTTGCCACAACGCTGGATAAAATTGTCGGGACTCGTGATGATGTCCTTATCGTCGTTAGTTCAGATATGTCGCATTATCATCAAGACGCCGCTGCCAGGGCAATGGATTCACATACCCTCGAAGCAATTAAGGCGATGGATGTCCAGCAGTTTTATAGGGAATGTTACAAACGGAGTATGGAAATGTGTGGGTTCATTCCGGTGACGGCCGCGTTATTGTATGCCAAAGAGAGAGGATTGGATAAGGTGGAAGTTTTAAAGTACGCAAATTCGGGTGATGTGACGGGTGATAAAAGCAGCGTTGTTGGTTATAGTGCAACAGTTATTTATTCTGATGAGAGTGGGATGAGCGTGTCGTCATTATCGAAGGAGCAGAAGCGGCAGTTGATTGATATCGCCAAGACAAGTATTAATGAGTATGTTAAAGAGGGTAAGATGTCATCATTTAAAGTTACCGATCCGCGGCTGATGGAAAAAGAAGGGGCTTTTGTCACGATTAAAAACAAAGGGCAGCTGCGGGGATGTATCGGCAATATCATTGGGACTAAACCGTTATCTATGCTGGTCCGGGAAATGGCTGTTGCCGCGGCCACCAGTGACCCGCGTTTTCCGGCCGTTGCAAAAGAAGAACTAAAAGATTTAGAGGTGGAGGTTTCTGTTTTATCGAAACCACAGGTGGTTAAAGATGCCAGCGCAATTAAAGAAGGAGTTCACGGGGTTATCGTCAGCCATGGAGAGGATCATCAGGGCGTCTTTCTCCCTCAGGTGTGGGAAAGTTTATCCACGAAAGAAGAGTTTTTATCCGTTTTGTGCACACAGAAGGCGGGATTGCCTGCCGATTGTTGGAAGGACCCGAATACGACTATTGAAGTTTTTACCGCAGATTTTTTCTCCGAAAAAGATGTTAATTAGATATGCAAAAGGCATTGCGCCATTTTTCCTGTTGCGGAATTCTTGTTTTAGGGCTTCTTCTTTGGTTTTATCTCATCTGGCGTTTTGACTCAATCCGTTTGTTTATTATTGTTATCCCACCCATCCTGATCATAAATTTTTCTAAGAACCAGATTATACGTAATCGGGCAATTACCATTTTTGTTGTTTTCTGGCTGTTGATATTTTTTAGCGAGACAACGCGCTTCTATTACCGTAATACAAATGTTATGCAGGTCATTCCCAAGATAAAGTTTTTGTTTCCGCCGCTTGGCTGGATTATGTTTTGGAATATAGATGACCAATTTAGCTGCGTTGAAGTATTTGGCGAAAAAGACGGCACGGAACAGCTTGTTGATCCGCACGATATTTTCCGTACACGGACAATCGGTTATGACAATATTCAGCGTGGGATTTTAGGGACAGCTACTTACCCGGACAATTATCGAAGATTCTGCAATTTTTTGTTTTTTCGGTTTCCTTATTTTGATAAATTCACAGTTACGCTTGTTAATTATCCGGAAATGAGTGAATTGCCTTATAAGGCACGCCGGGCAGTTTTGTATCAATGTGCGAGATAATTCTTGTTCAGAAGGAGAGCGGGTGTTGATGATAAAAGATTTATGGTACAGGTTATTTCTCGTTGAACGGCCATCCATCAGCTTATCGGCTTTTCGTTTAGCCGTTGCCTTTACGGTCGGGGCGGTAATGCTGCCGACTTTCTTTAATTTGGGAGATACGTATCTTCTTACTGCCTACAAAGAATATAACACCAGCTTTTTTCCTATAGAGTTCATTAAGCTTGTTGCGCAAAGCCCCGGTTGGCTCATCCATATTTTTGTTGCTGTGTTCGTCATTTTTTGGTTTTTATTTTTCATTGGTTTGTGGTCGCAATTTAGCTGTATTGTCATGACGATGGCCTGTTATTACTTTTATGCGTTAAATGATTTTGCTATGGCAACGTTATCGTGGGATATCCTGTTGGTGACGATTTTTCTGATGTGCCTGACGCCGTATCACGGTGATTATTTTTCCGTGGATTGTTTACTTAAAGGCAAGGAAGACGCGTATAAGACGCCACGCCCTTATTTTATACAACGGCTGCTTCAGGTTCAGGTCGGGTTTACTTTCTTTTTTACGGCTTTAGTAAAGATTGTTGCTGGCGGCAATTGGTTAAGAGATAATCCGATTTATTACATTATGAATTATCCACCCGCCGGGACAACAAAATTATTTCTTATCAGAGACTATCTGCGTAATCAGCCGGAGCTTTGCTACACAATCGGCATTTTGATTGTTATGGTGGAAATATCGATGGTTTTCTTTTTATTTTGGCGGAAGACGCGTATTTCGGCAATATATTTAGGCATAGTCTTTCACATCGCGCTTCTTTTGATATTGGATGTCCCAGCGACTTTTTTCTTTTTGTTTCCGCCTATGTTATTTTTATTTATTAATCCGCAGGATATTGTTAATTGGATCGAACAAAAACGATTATATAATCAGGCGGCGAGGCAGAGTTTACTTATTTATGATGGCAACTGCCAATTTTGTTTGCGTAGCGTTATTACTTTAAAAGTGCTTGATTTATTTGGCACGCTTAAATATGTTGATTTGCATGCGGTAGATTTAGAATTGGTTCATCCAGGCCTCAATAAAAATTTGGCGATGAGCCAATTGCATTTGGTTGAGACTGATGGGAAGCTTTATGGAGGATTTATGGTTTTCCGCCGTATTTGTTTTTCGATGCCAATGCTATACCCTTTGATATTTATTTTTTATTTCCCCGGTATGGGAATAGGAGGGCCGTTGCTATACCGTTTTATTGCAAAGAATCGATATTTGTTTCATTCTCACCGCAAGTGCCGCGACAATGCCTGCTTTCGTCATTAAACTCGCCGTGTTAATTTTTTAACCAAAGAATAAAAAATACCAAAAACATATTGACCAAGAGAATGTTTTCTTTAATAATCAATATGGCACTTTAATTATATTAAGTTAACGGTACTAATAATTTAATTCAACACGATTCTTAATCTTAAAATTAACACGGTACTAATTTTAAAATAAATAGGCGGAACTTTTTTTATAAAAGTACCGCTTCCATATTGTTGAATCTATTGGGCGTTTAATCTGAAAGTGGGAGGGAGTTAGGTGTCCTTCGTGGTAGTAGAAATGAATAATATAAGCGCTGAAGGAAGAATCAAAATATTATCAGAAAGAATGATCAAATTTAATTTATCGAAGGGAATGGGTCTTGTTTAATACCGCAGTGTATCTACTAAGATCAGAATTTTTAAGCCAGCCAAAACATAAATCACTTCAGGGAATAGAGTTTTTTCAAAATTGTATTAATAAAGTTCAGGGGTTGCTCTCTGAATTAAGAAATGGGAATATTTGTTATATTAGAAAACGGTTCCTTAATATTTTAAGTACATGGTACTATTTTTATTATAGTACAGTGTTAATTAATGTTATAATAAGAACCGTGTTTAATTAAAATTAAAAGTACCGTATTCTATATATTAATTAAGTGCCATATATAAATGCCTAGAGCAACAAGATTAAATCAAGCCGGTCTGCATCACCATGTCATTTCTCGCGGAAATGCTAACCAAGATATTTTCCGTGATGATCAAGATTACCGCAAATATTTAAGCCTGCTCAAAGAAGCTGTCAGCAGCAATCCGCTTGCAATCTACAACTATGTATTATTAAGCGACCAAGTTCATTTGTTGGTTAAAACAAAAGAAGAAGGCAGTCTTTCGGGCGCGATGAAACACGTAACCCGCGAGTATGCCAAATATTTTAATCAGAAATATAATTCTCGCGGCCATGTTTTTGAAGGTCGCTTTAAAAGTTTTGCTATTCAGGAAGATAAATATTTCTTTGCCTGTTGCCGATACGTTGACCTTTTACCGGCAAAGCGAAACCTTGTTAAAGACGCCAAAGAATACCATTGGGGTGGGAACGGGGCTTTGGCTTATGGCCACAGTGGCGAATATCAACTCGATTTTCATCCACTGTATCAAGCATTAGGGAATTCTCCACAGGAACGGCAGCTTGTTTACCGCGGGTTAATTCATCAGTATTTAGGGGAAGAGTTGGATCTAGCAGAAAGAAAAAGCGGAATACTGGGTTCTAGAGAATTTAAGAAAGAGTTAAAAGCAGCGATATGATTTCCCGATCCACAACAGAAAATGTCATTTTTAATAGGCTAATTAAAAGGCGAAAGATTTTTGCCTCTATTATCGGAGCTTTCTATTTCTTCTCTATTATTATAACCCCGGCCATGGCCGCTGATGTCACCGCAACTTTAGATTCCAATACAAGTGCAAGTGGATTTGTTATTGAGAAAAATAACGGCGAAGATGTTTTAAGGGCTGATGGCGCAGGGAACATACGTATCGGAGACGGCGGCACCGTCAATAATGCGACAGGAGACGGGGATGTCTATATTCAAGGGAACTTGGAAGTCGATGGGACCATCATGGGTAATATTACGGGAACAGCTACTTCTTTGCGCTATAACAACCTTCTTGCTCCTGACAATAACTCGGGTATTGATTTTGGGACATTCACCAACTCCTGGACGAGCAGCCTTATTTCGTCTAACTATTTTACCCTTAGTGCCAACAGCTTGACCACCGCCAATGCTTTTACTCTAAATGCTAACGGGTTAACAACAGGCGATGCCTTGGAAATAAATCTTGCCGGTGGTATTACTTCGGGCAATGCGATTCAGGTTAATCATAACGGTACTGAGGTTTTTGCGGTAGACGGATACGGCCAGTTATCAGCAGGAAGTTACAGCGGTTCGGCCAACGGCAATAGCGGTATCAATTTCGGAACGTATACAAATACGTGGACAGGATCTGGTGGCGGAACATTGTTCCAATTGGTCAGTGGGGATTTATTAGTTGGTAACGGGACGTTTGATAACCCCAGTGCGAATGAGGATGCATATGTGGAAGGGAACTTGGAGGTGGACGGGACGCTCTTCGGGAATGGATCCGGGTTATCGGGAATAAGTGCCAGTTCAGTGAAGTATAACAACTTAGCGACGCCAGACAATAATAGTGGTGTGAACTTTACTACGTATACCAACACATGGACAACAAACGTCAGAGGAGGCTCGTTCTTTAAGGTAAATGACCAGGATGGAAATCAGATTTTTGCCGTTGATGGTTACGGGGCAATAAGCCCGGATGTATATAGTGGAGTGATGAACGGTAACAGCGGGATAACATTTGGGACATATACAAATACGTGGACAGGCTCCGGCGGCGGAACATTGTTCCAGTTAGTCAACGGAGATTTATTAGTCGGTGATGGGACGTTTAATAATCCTAGTGCGAATGAAGATGCGTATGTGGAAGGGAACTTAGAAATCGATGGAACAATCTTTGGAAATGGAGCAGGGATAACAGGGATAACAGCTAGCTCTTTAGCGACTACGGTCCGTTATGACCAGGTGAAAGACGCGGGAGCGAACGCAGGAGCAGCCTTCGGGACATTTACACAGATATGGACGTCAAGTGCAACAACAGGTGATTTCTTTACGATAGCGGGTAATTCATCCACGAGCGGTGATGTGGCCAATATCAGTGCGACGGCATTGACAACCGGCGATGCGTTAGAAGTAACCTTGGCTAATGGCAGTGGTGGGAATGCGGTGAATGTGGTTAATGGCGCGGGGAGTACGTTATTTAAAGTTGATGGCGCTGGAGCCGTAAGTCCGAGTGTATATTCCGGGGTAATGAATGGGCAAAGTGGAATAAGTTTTGGGACGTATACGAATACCTGGACAGGATCCGGCGGCGGAACGTTATTCCAGTTAGTGAACGGAGATTTGTTGGTTGGTAACGGAACATTTGATAATCCCAGCGCGAATGAAGATGCGTATGTGGAAGGAAATTTGGAAGTAGATGGAACATTCTATGGTAACGGAGCAGGAATAACAGGGATTACAGCTAGTTCATTAGGTAATGGCAGTACGATACGTTACGATCAGGTGAAAGACGCGGGGACAAATGCCGGGGCAGCGTTTGGGACATTTACGCAGACGTGGACGAGTACAGCGACAACCGGGAACTTTTTCCAGATTCAATCAGATAGTATCACAACAGGAGATGCATTAAATATCCGAATGGCACCGACGGCAACGAGCGCAGATGCGATCGAAGTAGACCGCGGGCTGACTAAAGTGGCGGGAATAGACGGGTACGGTCAATTGAGTGTGGGAAGCTTTGGCGGGAGTACAAATGGTAACAGCGGTATAAGTTTCGGAACATATACAAATACATGGACAGGCTCCGGCGGCGGAACATTGTTCCAATTGGTTAACGGAGATTTGTTGGTGGGTAACGGAACGTTTAATAACCCTAGTGCCAATGAAGATGCGTATGTGGAAGGGAATTTGGAGGTGGATGGAACATTATTCGGAAATGCCAGTGGGCTAACAGGTATTGTCGCCGATTCTGTTAAATACAATAACTTGGCAATTCCTGATAATAACAGCGGGATATATTTCAATACTTTTACAAATTCCTGGACATCCGCAGTAACGACGGGAGATTTCTTTACCATCGAAGGGACAGCGCAAACTACAGGTGATTTGCTAAACATTCTAGTACCGCCAACGTCAACGACCGGTGATGCATTGGAAATTAATCGTGGAGGAACGAAGGTCGCTGGAATAGATGGGTATGGGCAACTCTCGGTCGGTAGCTTTGGCGGGAGTGTAAATGGCAACAGCGGGATAACTTTTGGGACATATACGAATACCTGGACAGGCTCCGGCGGAGGAACATTGTTCCAATTAGTAAATGGGGATTTATTAGTTGGTAACGGGACGTTTGATAACCCTAGCGCGAATGAAGATGCGTATGTGGAAGGGAACTTAGAAGTCGATGGAACAATATTTGGAAATGGA
>CAZVZR010000012.1:0-49401 GCA_964630825.1 uncultured Planctomycetales bacterium
CCGTTTTGCTCATAAAATGAAATGATGCGCTCCATATCCTCTTCCAAAACATCTTCTTTAAGATACCCTGAACCAAACAGCCATTTCTGGCGTGTTTTAATAATATTACGAATCTTGCTGTCTTTATAAGCAACATTTCCATAAACATTAATTCGCTTAACGCGTATCTTCTGGCCTTCAGAAACAACAAAGTGGAGGCTTGCTTTATTGGTTGCCTCATCGACAAATTGCTCCGTCTCCACTTCTACTTTAGTTAACCCTTTTTTGGCATAAAGGTCTTTGATTGTACTGATGTCATCTTTAAGTGTTTTATTGTCTAAAAAAGTCCCCACTTGCGTTTTTATTTTTTTACTTAATACCTTTGGGTTAAAATAATGCATCTTAGAAAATGTCACTTCGTCCACAATAGGCTTTTCAACAACATAAATAACCACTTTAAAACCACCTTCTTCATTCACGCGGTCAACGTGCACATCGGAAAAATAACCGGTATTATAAAGCCGTTTTAAATCATCGCTCAAAACCGCTTGCAGGTATGGTTGCCCGACACGTGTTTTAATTCTTGATAAAATCGTCGCAATACTTATTGTTTTATTGCCCTGAATATCAATGGCTTTGATAATTTTTCCTTCGGGAGATTCTTCGGTTGCCTGCGTATCCTGCACGGCATTTTGGGCAAATATTTTCGTCGGAAAATAAAGAAGGAGGAGAAACGCGAGGAAAAGTAGCGTTATATTTAAAACACGAAGACGATTATTAATTGATATCACTTGAAAACTTGTTTCTTAAAAAATCAGATTTGATTTAAAATTATAAAGTTGGTTTGATTATAGGGTTAATCCGAAGGCGTGTCAATCAACATGTGCAAGATTTTCAACCCCTGAAGCGAGGTTTTCAAAGCGCATGTATTCTTTGATAAAAGACATTTTAACTTCGCCGGTAGGGCCGTTACGCTGCTTAGCAATATTAACCACGGCAATGCCGCGGTTTTCTTCAGTTGATGAATAAATTTCTTCTCGGACAAGGAGCATAACGACATCGGCATCCTGCTCAATGGCACCCGATTCGCGCAAATCGGAAAGTTGTGGCTTATGGTCCTGGCGGGATTCAACAGCACGCGATAATTGGCTCAACGCGATGATGGGAATCTTTAATTCTCTGGCTAACGCTTTTAAAGAACGTGAGATTTCTGAAATTTCCTGTTGGCGACTTTCGGTTTTGGTAGAAGCACGCATCAACTGTAAATAATCAACAATAATTAACTGAATATCAAAATTAGCTTTCATGCGCCTTGCTTTGGCCCTTAATTCCAGCGCAGAGATCGCCGGAGTATCATCAATAAATATGGAAGCTTTGGAAAGTTCACTGGCGGCTTTTGTTAAACTCGGCCAATCTTCGGATGATAAATACCCACTACGCAGCTTATGGGCATCAACCCTCGCTTGCCCACACAACATGCGCTGAGTTAACTGTTCTTTAGACATTTCCAAACTGAAAAATGCAGCGCTGGATTTGTGCTGAATTGCCGCGTTTTGCATCATGGAAACAGCCAAGGCGCTTTTGCCCATTGAAGGTCGTCCGGCTAAAATAATCAAATCGGAATTTTGCAAGCCCGATGTCATTCTGTCAATTTCAATAAACCCAGTTGGAATCCCCGTAATATGTTTCTTGTTTTTGTAAAGTTTATCCAAATGTTCTATGCCATCTTTAATAAGGTCTTTGATGTGATGTGATTGCTGCGTTTGCCTTAAATCCGCAACTTCAAAAATCAGCCGTTCCGCATTATCCACCACATCTTCAATATTACTTTTAGTTTCATAACACCCAGAAATAATTTGCGTGGCATTGCCAATTAATTTTCGTAAAATACCTCTTTCTTTGACAATATGAGCATAATGCTCGATGTTGGCGGACGTTGGGACAAAATCGATGATCGAAGAAATGTACGCTACGCCGCCGACCTTCTCCAAAAGGCCATCGCTCTTTAATTTATCGGTTAGAGTAACTAAGTCAACATTCTTATTAACGTTGAAAAGCTCGATAATGGCATGATAAAGCTTGCGGTGGGAGTCTTCATAAAACCACGATTCATCGAGGATACGGATGGCCTCGCCGATAGCATCACTGTCTATCAACATTGATCCGAGAACGGATCTTTCGGCCTCGATATTTTGCGGAGGTAACCTTACTTCTTCGTGACCCATAAGCGGAATTTGGCCAAGACTGCTGGATGAAGTTGAACGCCGATTTCAAATATACCTAATTCTTCAATGGCTTTTTCAATAACGATCTGTTTGCGGTCAATATGAAAACCTTCGATTTCTAGTGCTTTCACGATATCCGCCTCGGGAACGGCGCCATAAAGTTTTTCTAAATCATTGACCTCAACACTGACCGTGCAGGAAACTTTTGCCAATTGCTGTGCCAATTCCTCAGCTTTCTTTTTTCCCTCTTCAAATTGAGCTTGTACTTTTTTCTGCTCTTCTTCAACCCGCTTTAAATTGGCTGGCGTTGCTAAATAGGCTATTTTTCGCGGGACAAGAAAATTCCTGGCAAAACCATCTTTTACTTTCACCACCTGGCCTAATTTTCCCAATTTGGGAACATCTTTTGTGAGTATAACTTCCATAGTTTTATTTTACTCCCCCTGTAGGAAGAAGCGCAAGAAAACGTGCCTGGCGAATCGCCCGGTTCAGCTGCCGTTGATCTTTTGCTGTTATTCCAGTTATCCGACGAGGTATAAGCTTGCCTCTGTCATTGAGAAACCGCTGCAATAATGAAAGATTTTTGTAATCGAATTTGGCATCTTTGGGAAGATTAAATTTTACCAAAACTCTTCTAGGTGCCCTAGGGTTTCGATTACTTCTATCTCCCGGCCCACCGCTTTTACCTTTTCCTCCCCCACCCCTGGTATCTCGGCTGTCTCTACTGTCTCTATCTCTATCCCTATTATCTCTGTTTCTAAAACTATTTTGGTTTCTTAACAATTTCATTCCTCCTTAGTAACAATACTCGCAATGAGTTTAATTATATTTCACTTAGTTATTTATTCATCCCAAGCAATATCTTCCGGTTTGATGGCCTCGGTGGCCTGGCTTGCGGCATCAACCATCTCTTCGGCCGATTGACTTTTGGCCTCTTCCTTTTCCTTCGGGCCATACGGGCCAAGGAATTGGACACGCTCCGCACGGACATCAATCGCACTTCTTTTTTGCCCTTCCGGAGTTTCCCAAAAACGCGACTGCAACACTCCCTCCACAAAAACCGCCCGCCCTTTGGCTAAATATTGGCAACAAGCTTCTGCCTGTTTATCCCAAACCGTAACCGTCAAGAAACAAACTTCTTCTTTCAATTCTCCGCTGCTGTCTTTAAACCTTCGGTTGACAGCTATTCCCAAATTTGCCACTGCCGTTCCGCCAGGCGTATACCGCAATTCAGGATCCCGCGTTAAATTACCGATTAAAAAAACCTTGTTTAAATTCGCCATTTTCTCCTCCTTCAATAAAAGCACGGCACCATAACAAGAAGTTCACCTTTAAAAAACCAGCTTACCCTTTTACAATAGTGAGCCGAAGGATTCTTTCGTTTAACTTGAGTTGTGACTGGATTTTTTCAATCCCTTGCCCTTCACATTCAAAGTTAATCAAATAATACGTCCCTTCGCTGCACTTTCTGATGGCAAAACTGAACTTTTGTTTTGGTAACCAAACTTGTGAATTGATCACTTTTCCGCCAGCTTTGACAATGTTCTCGCCGACACTTTTGACAATCTCTGTCTTGACATCTTCACCCAACAAAGCGTCTAAAATAATGACCAACTCGTATTTTGTTATAACGTTTGTAGTCTCCATTTTTACCTTTTCTTGTTAAAATTATCCATTGATTTAGCTATGCCACTTTTTAACCACACCAGACAACATTCGCTCGCGCGTTGAATAAAATCATCCAACTGTGCTTGTTCTTCTTTTGTAAACTCGGCAAGCACATATTTAACAATCTCGTGCTTGTCTTTCGGCTGGCTGATCCCCATGCGCAACCGGGCAAACCGGTTCGATTCCAATTTTCCAATAACCGATTCAAGGCCGTTATGCCCACCGTCGCTGCCTTGCCGTCTCATCCGGAGCTGGCCAAAATCTAAATTAAAATCGTCGCAAATTACCAAAATCCGTTCCAAATCAATTTCTTTTTGCCCAACGATTTCTTTCACCGCCAAACCGGAATTATTCATGTACGTCATCGGTTGAAGCAAGATGGCTTTTGTGCCTTCCCACTCTATGTGAGCCGAAACACCATGCGTCAAAGAACGTTTCTGAAAATCTGTTTTCCCACGTTTAGCAAGCTCACGAACAACCAAAAAACCAAGGTTATGACGCGTATGCTCGTAAACTTTGCCCGGATTGCCTAAGCCGACAATCAATCGTAACTGTGAATCAAAAGACAAGGCTATGACCAAACCCGTTTAATAAGTTGCTTCTTAAGACTTCTTCTCTTCGCCTTTTTCGGCTTTCTTTTCCGGTTTTCCTTCTTCCTTACCTGCTTCCGCCGCCGGCTCTTTCTTCTTTTCCCTAAGGACTTCCGGCTCGGTCATCTGTTCACCGGCGACCGCAGTTTCAACTTCTTCCTTCATCGGTGGAACAATCGATAAAACTATTGCCTCTAGGTCGTGCTTAGTCTTTACTCCTTTGGGCAAAACGATATCTTTAACATGAATGGCATCGCCAATTTTAAGTTGACTGACTTCGATTTCAATTTTATCCGGAATATTCATGGGTAGACAGATAACATCCAATTCCCACATCGGTTGATCCAAAGAACCACCGTCTTGTTTTACCCCAATAGGATCGCCCTTGGCTTCAATGGCGACCTTAACTTCAATTTCTTCCGTTAAAGAAATCCGCTGAAAATCGATATGAAGCAGTTTGTATGAAACAGGCTCATGCTGCTCTTCACGCACAATCACAGAGTAATCGCGCAACTTTTTTTCCTGCTCCATCACATTTAAACGGAAAACCACATTTTGCCCATGGTGTTGGCGAACAATGCGTTCATAAGTCCGCCGATCAACCTTAATGTGGGTAGGGGTTTTCTGTTTGCCGCCGTATACAATACCGGGAACAGCATCTTCCCTATAAATACGTTTTATTTTTCTACTTCCCAATTCTTTTCTTGTTTGAACATCCAGAATAATTTCTTCCATATTGCCTCCTAGACAAAAGTATTAATTTCTAACTTGAAATAAACAACTGATAGATTCCTCATTATGGATTCTTTGAATCGCCTCGGCTAAAAGCGAAGCAATCGTTACAACTTTTATTTTCGAAATTGCTCTGGCTTTGCTTAACGGAATACTGTCGGTAATGACCAATTCCTTTAACGCCTTACAATCTCTTATTTTCTCAACGGCCTTGCCCGACAAAACGCCGTGACTAACGGCGGCATAAACCTCTTTAATCCCTTTTGACTTCAATGCCCCAATGGCCTCAACCAATGACCCACCCGTAGCAACAATGTCGTCGACTAAAACAGCATTTTTGCCCTTCACATTACCTAAAATGTGCATCACCTCTGTGGCTTCCGGGCTGTAACGGCGCTTATCGACAATCGCCAAAGTCGCATTTAATCGTTTGGCATAAGCCCTGGCCATTCTGATACCACCGACATCGGGAGCAACCACAACAAGATTTTTCAGCTTCTTGCTGTCAAAATATTCACAAAGGGTATTAATGGCATATAAATGATCCACCGGGATATCAAAGAAACCTTGGATCTGGCTGGCGTGCAGGTCCATTGTTAAAACCCGTGAAGCGCCGGCTGCTACAATTAAGTTTGCGACTAATTTTGCCGTGATCGGCACACGCGGCTGGTCCTTACGGTCCTGCCGTGCATAACCGTAATAGGGAATCACCGCCGTAATCCGGTCAGCGGAAGCGCGCCTAGCCGCATCGGTTAAAATCAATAGTTCCATCAAATTATCATTGGTCGGAGGGCACGTCGGCTGGATGATAAAAACATCTTTGCCGCGGATATTTTCTTTTATCTCGACTCTGATCTCGCCTTCACTGAAATTGGCAACCAAAACATCCGTTAAAGGGACATTGAGATGAGCACAAATTTTCTTGGCCAATTGCGGATTGGCATTACCTGTAAAAACTGCAATTCCGTTCATCAATGTTTTCCGTTTCTCATTATTTTTGCTGGAATACCGTAAGCCGTAGCCCCATCGGGAATACTTTTACCTCTAGTCACGACGCTGCCGGCACCAATGGTCGCATGCCGCCCAATTCTTACGGGAGCCACCAATACTGAATCCGATCCAATAAAAGCATGATTGGCAATACGAGTAACATTCTTATTCTTTCCGTCATAATTGGCGGTTACTGTCCCGGCACCAATATTCACATTTGCCCCCACAGCCGCATCTCCGAGAAAACTAAAATGTTTCATAATGCTGTGATTGCCCAATTTGCTGCGTGAAATTTCCGTAAAATTGCCGATCTCGACATCATTACCAATCTTTGTTCCCGGGCGGATACGGGCAAACGGCCCGATCACACACCGGTTGCCGATGCGAACGTTTTGTTCAATGTAAGAATGCGGCCGGACAATTGTATCCCGCCCTATCCTTGCGCTAGCATCAATATAAGTAGTATCGGAATCCAAGACCGTAACACCTTGAAGCATAAAGTCCCTCAGAATCCTGCGCCGAATAATGGACTCGGCTTCCGCCAAATCTTCACGCGTATTAATCCCCAGGCATTCTTTCCCGTCTTCGGTTTCCAATGTTTCTACTTTCATTCCATTTTGCGTAAAATATTCAATGATATCGGTAAGGTAAAATTCTTTCTTCTTTTTGTTAACCTTGATTTGATTTAAACCTTGAAACAATTCTTTGCTGCGGAAACAGTAAACGCCCGCATTAATTTCGGCAATATTCTTTTCCAAACCCACCGCATCTTTTTCTTCCCGTATCGCTACCACCCGCCCGCCCTCATCACGAATCATACGGCCATAACCGGAAGGGTTATGCATCACCGCCGTCAGAACAGTACAAATGCTGCTTGTTTTTTTATGTTTCTTAATTAAATTCTTAATGACATTTTTATTTAAAAGAGGCGTATCGCCGCACAAAACCAAGACATGCCCACGATAACCCTTAAGTTGCTTCTGCGCACATTTGACCGCATCAGCCGTACCCAACAATTTTCTTTGGGTTAAAATAAAGTATTCATCGCCTAAATATTTGCTGACAAGCTCGCTCTTATGCCCCAAAACAACATACGTCTTCTGTGCCCCGAGAATTTTTACGACATCCAATACATATTGAATAATCGGTTGGCCACAAATGTTATGCAGGACTTTCGGGGTGTCGGATTTCATCCGGGTCCCTTTTCCGGCAGCTAAAATTATTGTACGTAGGTCTTTCATATTTTTTGATTACTCACGGTATCAAACATTGCCCAGCCAGGGCTCGAACCTGGAAAACGAGATCCAAATTCTCGTGTGTTACCAATTACACCACCGGGCAAATAAATTCAAAAAAAGTCCTCACTTCTTTTTAGAACAATCGTTTAGTATTAAACATCCGGTGATGAATTGTTTGTTTCTCAAGGAATTTCTTACAAAGAACCCGTAGCACCCATTTCTTTCTTAAAAGCCTCTAAAACCTTCGCCTGCAAATACTCTCGAAACTCCTGAGTAATGGGGTGGGCGACATCTCGATGTTCCGCCTTTGCATCTGCTTCTACGTGTGGTACTTCCGGAAGTTTTGTTCCGCACTGATTGCAGAACTTGCTGCCAGATTCATTCTTAAAATTGCACTTCGGACAAGAGTGCCTCATTTTTCGCGACGGCATGGCAATAAATAACGCGTCGACACCCTGGATCACTTTAATATTGCGAACAACAAAACAATTGTCAAATGTAACCGTTGAATACGCCTTAAGTTTCTTATCCTGTCCTTCTTTCGGGAAAATACGGATCTCTGTGATCTCCATAAGTTGTATCCCCCCTATAACGTCTTGGTTACAAACACCCGCGAATACCGTCCCTGCAATATATTTTTAAAAGCCTGGGCCTCAACTTCATTTCCCATTAGGCAAAATATCGATGGCCCACTCCCGGAAACCATAACCCCTTTATCTGAGAGCAGTTTTAATCTCTGCTTCAATTTTTTTAAAGCGGGATAAAGCTGAAAAACGACCTCTTCTAAATCATTAAATAAACACTTACTAATACCAAATATATTACTTTTACTTAAATAAGAGATTAGGATATTAACATCATTGCTATTTTTTGTCAACATCTTCGTAGGGGTGGACTGTAAAACACTGTAACCATGCAAGCCCCCATAAATTTCCTTGGTATAAACCTTAATTTTGGGGACTACCAAGACATGCCAGAATCTTCTGGGAATGCTCAATTTACGTATAACTTCACCGCGCCCTGTCCCAAGCGCCCATGGGCAATTATAAAGAAAAAATGCAACATCGCTTCCCACTTCTGCCGCGTATTTAACCAATTTTTTACGGCTTAATTTAAGGTTAAATAACCGATTTAGGCCGATAAGGACGGTTGCGGCATTGCTGGAGCCGCCTCCTAATCCAGCAGCAACGGGAATATTCTTTTTAATCCAGATATCCACCCCTTTTTTAATACCAAAATCCGCAATAAGCCTTTGGGAGACTTTAAAACAAAGATTCTTTGGGCCTTTGGGAACCTGCGGATGCGTACAGTAAATACGAATGCCCCCGTGCGAGTTAATTTTAAGGCGAATTTCATCGCATAAATCAATGCGCTCAAAAACTGTTGTAATGTTATGAAAACCGTCGCGTCTTTTATGATTGACTTTAAGATAAAGGTTCAACTTGGCAGGAGAACGAAGCGTAAGGCTATTGCTAGTCATAAAATGTCAAAAATAAACGGCATGAGAAAAACCGCTACCGAATTATTTCTTGAGTGTTATGCAGGACCTGGCTACTGCGGATATCGTTGATTTTGGCTTTCACTTTTTCCTGGTCGGGAGACATTTCCAGCGACGATTCCCAATTCTTAATTGCATCCTCGGTTTTGTTCAGCTTGTTATATACATCCCCCAAATGGTCATAAATAACCGGGTCGCGCATCGCTTTATCTGCTTTTAGCAAGATTTCCAATGCTTTATCATACATTTCTTTTTTGTAATACACCCAGCCCAGGCTATCTAAATAAGCAGCATTCTCAGGGCTGATTTTTAAAGCATGCTGAATCAATGCAAGTGCTTCATCTAAATTGGTGCCGTCTTCAGCATACAAATAACCTAACGTATTTAAGCTTCCGTCGTGCTCGGGGTTAATGCCGATAGCCTTCTTTAAAAGTTCAATGGCCCGTGCTTTATTATTGACCTCCAGATAAAGTGAGCCTAAAAGATACATGACATCGACATTGCCGGCGTCTGCAGCCAGAATTTTCTCGAATTGATCGATGGCTTTTTGGTATTTCTTTTGGGAATAATACAGTTGCGCCAAATAACCCCTAACCTGAATATTTTGCGGCTCTGATTCAGCAAACGATTTTAAAATGATTTCGTATTCATCAGCCGCTTTTTCATATTCCTTATTATCAGAATAAATCAGGGCCAAAAGATAATGCGACTGCAGATCTTGCGGCTTCATCTTGAGAACAATATTAAGTTCTTTTATCGCCTCAGGAAACATATCCAAACGGGCATAATCAAAACCGAGCCGAAGATGTATCAAACAACACTGGTCATCAAATTGAGCCGCTTTTTCATATTCCGCAACAGCGCTATTAACCATCCCTAAAAGGTCATACGTTTGCCCCATCTCATAATGAGCCAACCCCTTTGATAACGAAATCCCTTCCTCATCCGGAAAAGCATCGGCCCGTGAGGAAAGAAAGACTAATCCTACAAAGAAAAGGAAAAGCCAACTTGTCTCAAATTTCCCAATTTTCTGTGTCTTCACGATTTACCTCCTACCGGAAGATTACTTCCAATCGCGTTTTTTCAATTGACGTAAAGACTTACGCAATTTTTTTCTTTTGTGAGTCCTGATTTTCCTGAGTTTTCTTTTTCTGCCGCACGGCATAAACCATTCTCCTGTTAATAAATAATTTTATTTAAAGGATACTCTATAATATCCTGTGCCCCGGCTTTTTTAAGCGCCGGGATCAGTGTCCGAACCGTTGATTCACTGATAACCGTTTCAAGCGCCAGCCAATTTTTCTGGCTCAAAGTTGATATCGTTGGATTTTTTAATGACGGAAGGACGCCAAGGACACCATCTAACTTCTTTTTCTCCAGATTCATTTTAAGGCCGACCATATTATTTGCATTAAGCGCCCCTTGAAGAAGCATAACAATCTGGTTCATTTTCTGTTTCTTCCAAGGATCATGCGCCGCTTTCTTATTGGCAATAAACTGTGTCGTTGACTCGCAAATGGTGTCAACAATGCGCAATTTATTCGCCCGCAAGCTGCTTCCGGTTTCGGTTAATTCTACCACCGCGTCGACGAGCCCATCGGCAACTTTCGCTTCGGTTGCGCCCCAGCTGAATTCCACATCAGCTTTGACATGATTTTTTCTTAAATAATTCTTTGTGACATTGACAACTTCGGTGGCAATCCGTTTTCCCTTAAGGTCCTTCACTGAATGAATGGAGGATTTTTCCGGGACAGCCAAAACCCACCTTACCTTAACCGAGGATTGTTTGGCATACATCAATTCCGCCAAAGAAACGACTTTGGAACCGTTTTCCAATATCCAATCCGCACCCGTAATCCCGCAATCCAGTGCTTCTTCCTCGACGTAACGGGACATTTCCTGCGCCCGTAAAAGGACAGGTTCAATTTCTGGGTCATCGATGGAAGGAAAATAAGAACGTTCGGAAACATAAATCCGAAAACCAGCGCGTTCAAAAATTTTCAAGGTAGCTTCTTGTAAACTACCTTTAGGCAACCCTAATCGAAGTTTTTTCATTAATATTTACCCAACGACTACTTTCCCTTAATTGAAGAGGCTCAATTATAACTTTTAACCCTTTTATTGTAAAGGAAATTGTCTATTTGTCTATTATTTAAAAGTATATAACTTAATAATATTCGTGGCAAGAGAGATATTGCACCCAAAATTCAAGACAAATCTCCACAAATTACTTGTCAAACACAGCCTTCCTCATATATAATCTACCCCTATGCTTAAAACACTACGTAAAAAAGGCGTCGCCAAAAAAATTCTCTGGGTTATTGCCGTTGTCATCATCATCTCTTTCGGCTTTTTCGGCCGGAGTTCTAATCTTTATAGAAGCGAAGGAATCCCTAGCTATGCCGGACGAATTTTCGGCAAAAAAATCTCAGTTGAAGACTTTCAAAAGGTTTACCGGGATGTCGATTTATTTGCTCGGCTGCACCACGGTAGCAATTACTATGAAATACAACAATACCTGAACCTCGAAGCCGACACCTGGGACCGCCTGATCCTCCTGCATGAAGCTGATAAAAGAAAAATTAAAATTACCGATGCCCAAGTTGCCGATTCAATTGCCAAATACCCTTTCTTTCAGCGCGACGGGCAATTTGACGATGTTTTATACAACACCATTTTAAAAAGCAATTTTCTACGCATCCAACCCCGGGATTTCGAAGAAGCTATCCGCGATGATTTAAAAATCGGCGAACTTTTATCCCAAGAATTAAAATCCCTCAAGTTAACCGATGAAGAAATTTTTGCTTATTACAGGAAATTAAATGAAAAAGTTCAGGTCAGCTTTGCTTTCATCGCCCCTGAGTCATTTAAAAATCAATCTCCCGCGGTGGCTGAAGACCAAACTTCCAAATATTACGAAGACCACAAACTCGATTTTCTTGTCCCCCCAAGCATTAAAACAAGCTACCTCGAATTTGATTTACCGCAAACCGACGATGCATCAAAAAAAGACGCTGTCCGCCAAGAGGCCATCGGAATTTATGCGGAATTGCAGGCTAACCCTAATTTAGAGGAAGTCGCCGGCAAACACAGCCTGACAGTGAAAACAAGCGGCTATTTTTCTAAAGAATCCCCTGACCTGTCTTTAGGCTGGTCCTTTGAGGTCCTTAACAAAGTGCTTTCTTTGGACACAAACAAAATAAGCGAACCACTTGAAAATGGCAACAAGATGCTGATTGTAAAAGTTATCGAAAAGAAAGATGCCCGTGTTCCTGCCTATGAAGAAATTAAAGATAAAGTTAAAGAATCTCTGGTACTAGACGAGGCAAAGAAAATTGCTCAACAAAAAGCCCAAGAATACCTTAAAACAATAAAAGAGCAATCTGCCAACGCAACTGCTCCCGATTTTTCTCAAATCATCAAAAACCTTGGCCTTGAATCTTATCAGACACCGCTTTTCACACGCGGCATGTATTTACCCAAGGTTGGTCTCTCTCAAGAATTTCAAGAGGCTGCTTTTGGCCTTTCTGAAAATAATAAAATTAGTGACATAGTGGAAACGGCAAAAGGTTTTTGTATTTTACATTTCGACAACTACCAAGAAGCGAGCCGAGAGGATTTCTTGAAACAAAAAGAGGAAATTGCAAAAAAGATTTCGGATGAACGTTCAGGAGAAATCTACCAGGAACTTTTAGCGAAGCTGCGCATTGAAGCTAATCTCGTCGATAACATTCCCAAGAAACAAAATCAGCAGAATCCTGCCCAGTAAAGTTCTTCTTCCCGCAATGACAATGTGTCTCGTGGAAGTTCCTTCCCCTTCTCTTCTTTAGTAAAATGTTCCTTTTTCTCTTCATCGATATTGATATTTAATAATATAGGCAGGGTCGTGACCGGCGAGATATTAATAATAACGGGGATAAACCCTTCAATTTGCATATTCTCAAAAACAGCTGGCACAGGGATCGGTAAATCCATCTTCTGCCCTTGCGTTTTAAGCTCCATGTGCTCCGGGTTAAAATCAATCCCGCCAGGTTTTTCAACTCCTATCATCGCCTGATCTTTTCTGGTCTCTTCAGTATGTCTTTGCATTAAGACTCTCTCCACTTCTCCAAGAACCTCGTCCCAATCTTTACCTTCCTCACTTACTAAATTTTTCATTGTTTCCGTCAACCGAACTAATTTGCCCAGAAACAGATGATGGAACCGCTCATTTTCTCGGTCCTTTATGTTATACAACTGAGAAATTTCTACTCTCTTTATCTGGTCAAGGGCGTCCATAATATCCGCGGGTGAATGCTGAAGTCCGTCATATTGCTTCCATGTCCGCATAACGTCATCAATAGTATCAAATATGCTAAAATTTAATATCGATTCTATATTTTTATAATACCCATTAATTAACTTAGTGTTAATTTGATTCTGGGTCGCCAATACCAGTAATTGGCCATTATGGAATTTAATAGTAATCGTTTTATCTTTTTTATTGATCTGCCAACTATCAACAACACCACGCTTGATAATATCCGTTTCGGAATCAACCGGCTGGTAAGTAATTTTAAGGGTTGTTTTCTTGACCCGGCTTAAATGCAAATCGCGGTCTTTTTGCAAAAGCTCTTCAAATAAATACAATCCCTCAATCCCTAAAGTTTTGTACTGCTCTTTAAAATAAGGTTTGATCTGATTAACGACATCGCGGAAAGATATTCCCTGGCCTTCAGCCATTTTCTGCATGGCAGTTAATAAATCGACCACGGCGACGGCAAAATTATCGTCCCGCGATAAAACCGCGGATATCGTACGAATAGAATTTAATGGATTAACTACATCGTCTCCTTGCCAATGTTCAAAAATATAAAACCATTGATCAAATCGTTCCATTTTTATATCTGAGGGAATTCTATCCTCAGCTAACCCCTCTTTCCAGACGGCAATTAGATCATCCACTTTGGCTTGAATATGCCCCAACATCGCTTTGTCCTGATACACACTGCCACTCGATTGCGGCACTTGCTTAACCAACTCCGCCATGACTTCTTGAGCAGCCTTGGCAAAATGAGGAATATTATCCTCAAGCCCGCCCTGATGAGATAACACACCCCTAAAAGATAACTCCTTGTATTTTTTAAACAACAATTCATTAATTTGATGAATCAAATGGCTTATATTGACATCCCTTCTGAAATTGCTTAAAACGCTTTGAGATAGCATTTCAAAATGATCTGCTCCCGTCTTGACTTCAACAACCAATTGTTCTCCCTTCAAATCAATAAAAACAGGGTACCCAGCAATCTTTGTCCGGACATTACCAACTTGACCAGCTTGTTTGGTTATTTCATGCCAATGGCTGTAAGCAGATCGTAATAATTCTTTAAGTTGAGCATGAAAATCCTCTAAAGAAGCAACAATGTCTGGTTCGGCTGCTCTTTTTGCCGTCGTCGTCTTATATTTTTCCATGAGGCTCTCTATCTCTTCAATATAACCAATCATCTTCGGCGTAAAATTTTGGTGAAGATATTCAGCCTCTAAAAGAACCGTTGATTCTTTATTCATATAGTCCGTAAAGTACTCGCTGTATAAATTTCTGATACTTCTTAAGAGATTTCTTAATTGAGCTAGGTCTTGCGAGCGCATATTGATTAAAGCTCTCGCCGAAGAATTTTGAAGGCTATCTAAAGGAGGCCTCCCTGATTCTTCTTGATTTAATCCCTCCAGCAACTGCTTGCATAAATCTTTAATTTTTGCGAATTCACCTTGAAAGCCCAGCATCGCGGAATCCTTGATTAATCTTTGATACTCCGCAATTGTTGGCTGCAACTGTTCATTTTTAGAATTAAAAAAAGTTATTCTCCGTGGGTACCAGTCCGAAATTACTGGTGCTTGGGGTGCATTTTCTTCTGGTTGCGCTAATCTTTCTTGAGCTATCTGTAAAAATCTTCTATATTCCGATTCCTTAACAATGGGGTCAGTTGTTCTGCCGCGCGATTCTTCCGCCAGATAAGTATCATCAGGATTAAAGAGTAATCGCCATCGTTGCTCTTGAGGATTGTAAGCAAAAGCAACCATTCCCAAATTAGGCGTTGTGCCGCCCATCTTTTCAAAAACTGCCCGGTATTTTTGATAATCCAGGCCCAGAAGTTCCATCGCCGAAAGAATCATCGTCATCCCGTGCGTGACAATAATCGTGTGCCGTAATTCTGATTGCGCGATCTCACCAAACATTTCTTGCGCATAACGTTTGAATTTTCTTCCGGAGTAGGCCGGAGTTATAAAGTTTAACGGATCATCTAAAAACTGATCAAAAAGGTCTGCATAATTTTTATCTTCGGCCGCTTCTTTCTCCCCCGTTGCTGGATCAATGAGAACTTCCCGGAAGCGGTGGAATATCTCGGGCGTTTTACCGTTATCCCTTGCAGTTTCGGCTAATGTTTCATAGGCTCGTTCCGAATCGCTCGAAATGTAACGACCAAAACTAATTCTCCGGTCTCTAAAAAATTTAGCCATGTTTGCAGCTTGCCGCTGACCAAGCGTGGTTAACGGTGTAAACGTTGAATAATCCTGTTGATACCTCAGAAGATTCGACATCGACTCCCCATGCCGGACAAAAACAAGAGTTTTGTCATCCGGATGACTAATCTCCCATTGTTTAATTTGATTAAAAAATTCTTTGGCAGAGTTAAATTCCGGAGTCAAAGCAGCAATTTCCTTTTCTGATAACATTGCCCTGTCCGGCCCTTCAAACTTGGCCTTAACCCGAGCGGAAAATTGCTCTAGGGCAGCTGGGCGCAAGACATCGCCTTTACGGCTCGTTGGAATCGGCTGCTCATCCTTCCCTAATATAAGGATATTTTCCCGGCGGACCTTTGAAGAACGAAACTGCAGTTCATTGACACGCTCAAACTCTCGCCAAATAGCCTCTTCAACTTTCTCGCTACTTAGGCCAGCCAACTCTGAATAGTTAGGTTCAACCACCGCTATGAGAGCTCCGGTCCATCGTGAACTCACCATTGTTTTGTTAATAAGCGGGCTTCGCTCAACTTCCATCTGATATGGATTGGGTTGAAAATATTCACCATTAGGAAGTTTCTCTCCGTCACCAACACGATCCGCATAGATAACACCATCACCTTCTACTTTAAAAATATCTTTGGTGTAAAATTTTCCTTTCGTTAAAACTGCCGCCGTTGCTTCTTGGTTTTTTAAATAACCTTGCATAACGGTTGGACTATTATTGACGACAAGAACACGGCCATTAGATCCTTGTGCCTCGTCAAAATTGACAGCAATTCCGGGAAGCGCATGCAGTTTTTGCCAGTCACGCGCTGAAGGGTCGCCGAGTAAAATCGCGCCGCCGACTTCCGTCATTCCATAACCCTGAATGACATTGACACCATGTTGCGTCAAAAATTCACCGGTCTTAAAATCTAATTTCGCCCCGCCGGACATAATAAATTTTAAATTCTGTAATGTCGCTAGTGCCTCTGAATTTTTTGCGGCAATCATCGCCATCCCCTGGAGCGTTTTGGGAACAGCGTAAAAAACATTGGCCTTGGTTGCTTCTAAAGCTTTCAATAATTGATCTGGCGTTGTTTGCCCGTTAAGGCGCGGGAAAGCATATGTCATACCCGTATAAAAATTGCCCAGGAATTCAAATGTTAATCCCATGACGTGAAAAAACGGCAGCCCGCCCAGCGTCACATCCTCGTCGGTTAACTTACCCTGCCACGCCTGCGCAACAGCTTCGCGGTTATAAAGAATATTTTTGTGAGTTAACAAAACACCTTTGGGGAAGCCGCTTGTCCCGGAAGTATAAAGAATTAGCGCCAAATCATCCGGTGTAATATTAATATGCTGTTCTAAAAGCCAACTTGCTACCAGAAGTTGCTTATCAAGCAGTGTGTCGAGGACGATGACGGTAAGTTGAGGATTTTTTTCTTTAATGGCTTCGGCTTGTGCCTGCAAAGTGGCGGGAACTAAAAGAAATTTTGCTTCTGAATTTTGAATCATATATTCTTTCCGCTCATCTGTTTCGGTAGGATTTAAGGGAACAACCACACCACCCAATTTCCACACCCCCATCGCCGTCTCAACGAAAGCCAATGAGTTGGGTGCCATAAAAGCAACTTTGTCGCCTTGCCGAATTCCTTTAACATAGAGCGCCTCTGTGACTTTGCGCACCCGATCCCGAAAGCCGGCAAATGAGATCTCTTTATATTTGCCATCGGCAGTTGGTACCACAATCGCCCGTCGACTGCCATATTTTTCTGCCTGTAAATCAATCAAATCCCTTATAGTTGCTGATTTGAGTGTCAATTTACCCACTTTGACTCCCATAAGATTATGTATTTCTTCGGCAACCCCATCAACAAAAGTAAAACTATAACCTAAGCTAGCATAAAGAACATATCCTTCTTTGGATGTAACACTGAAACCATCACGTTTAATCCCTCCTGAACGCCAATCAATTTTTAGTGTATGAAAAAATAGGCCGTCAACACTCTCTGAACCAACTGATTTCGCCAGCCCGTACTCCGGTTTAGCCTGAGGGTCTAAAGCCATTTTTTCCCAAACTTCTTTATGCTCTGATTGTAAGACATATTCCAAAACTTTATTGAAAATAAAATTCACCCGTTCGCGGCTGATAATTCTATTTTCCACCAATTTATCAACGGTTAAATAAGTACGTGAATATTTTCTGGATTCAATCATCGGGTTAGCCAAACCGATGATTTTACCCTCACCGGAGAATTTCATTTCCAACAAAAGGCCGTTTAACCCACCTTTTTCGTTGTAAAAATGTAAATGTAAATATCTTTTTCCATGAGGCCCCAGAACTATATGACGGTCCGGTTCATTGAGATCCTCTGAAGCTATGTAAACCGGCGCCTCACCGCTTTTCACTTCCCCGCTAAATCGAAGAGCAGCTAGTTCTTCTTTCATTGTTGCAAAAATTTCATCAACAGAAACGGCAGGCTTAAACTTCTTTGAGCTCAATTTCACCCAATAGCCACTCGCAGAGTCATCATAAAAAATCTCTCCGGCATCTGCTTTGTCTTGTAATAAATCATGGTAGGAGGGATCGTCTTTGAAAAACAATAGCCGGCTCCTTTGTTCAGCAAGACTTACGGCAAGTTGGTATTTCTCTTCCTTGAGGCTCGACGGTGATTCTAAATCTAACCAGCCTGGACCAATTTCCGTCATGGTGACTTCCTGGCCGTTAATAAAGTGATACGTAATCTGCCGTTGGCCTGGTTCTTCGGCTATCATCGCCCGGTCATTGGCTCGATTTAATACCAATCTTTCGAAATCAGAATAATTTAAATTGTCCTTCTGATGCTCAATTGAAATGTCCATAGATTCTATAGCCTGATTGATCGATTTATCCTCTATCCCTATAGCTGCCATCGCAATCTTAAGACGGCTATACTCTAGTTCGGTGTCTTCTGACTTATATTTTTTATCCAAATATTGAACCAAGGCGTCGAATAGTGCGTTGCTTGTTATTGGGAACTCGCTGTCCTGCCAATTTACGGTAAACCACGCCGCAAAAAATGTATTGACCAAATGATCTAACTTGTCCCGTATTGGGATTCCATCTTCACTTTGCTTTAACCATGCTTCTGTTCGCGGTGATTGAGTGCTGACTGTTTTAAGGCTTTCTTCCAATGGACTCCCCAACAAAAACGCTTCAACCGCAAATTGTCCCACGGCATCTTTAAATGGTAACCTGCCTTTTAAATATCCCAATACTGTCCTCACCGCATCCATATTCTCTGTGGCATTCCCTAATACCAGCATTGCCTTATCACCCCTTTGCGGTGCCAAGATTTCCCTTATCCTGACTTCTTCTCCCAAGAAAGCTTCCAGATGTTGCGTGTCCATTTTGACAACAGAAGTCTCGCGTATCTTTTCAAGATCGTTAATCAAACTTTCATGAATAAATATCCCATGCCCAAACATTCCTTCATTGAGCGTTTTATAAATGATTGGAATTTTTTTCATCTGCTCACCAGAAAGAACATAAACAAACTCTGCTTCCCCTTTGTCATAGTCCAACAGGTCAATAGCCTTAAGGATTTTAAGCACCCTATCTTTGTCGAGCTGTCTTGAATTAAACCGCAGCGCTTTGACCTGCTTATACCCATTCCTGTCAAAACTCTCAATCATTTCTTTATCGTCTAACTCTATTAACATAGCGTGATCGGGCAATTCCTGAAAAGCTTTATTGCGCACCTCCAAGAAATTTTTACTAGAATCCAATTTAATTTTATCCGCAAAAAATAAAGCCATTAAGCCAGCGTTAAGAATAACGCCTTTAAAATTATAATCTGATTCTCCCAAAGGTATTTGCGGAAAAAAACTGTCGAGAACTTCTTGCGCGTTAGTTCTTGAAACTTTCACAAATTTATCCGCGTTAATACTGATCATCACATAATCTTCATGGTACTGAACAGAAACATGAAGCGCATGATTTGGGAAAAAATATTCTCCCGGAGACATCTCGACCATCTTTAAAGTAGGAACATTGCTGATAAAATGCCTTAAAAACCCAGCGGTGTAAGCGGAAAGTGGTTTGGTCTGGGCTGGGTCGTTTTTTAGATCATAAATTCGGTTATAGGTATCTTTATAAAAACGTCTTTCGCCGTTTATTTTTATATAAGTAAAATCATACTGAGTTTGATGCCCCGTTTGTTCCGTTTCCAAAGCATAAGAATATTCCGCTAACATGGCGCCATCTTTAGCCGCACCAAAATCGTTAATCGACCAAACCTCTTCTTTCGCGAAAGACATCAAGTGGTCCAAATCTATGATCGCCTGCTCAACATACCGGCGGTGATTACGATTATATTCTGATTGGCGGATATTGCTCTCATTGATAAATTCCAGGCCGTCGCTATAATCATGAATTAATTGATTAACTTCGGCGCTGAAAGTTAGGCCTCCCACTTCGGCACGAATTTTATTTTCAAAATCCGGCCCGTCCCAATACGGATTATCCGGCCCGCCTAATTGGCGGTTAAGATTTACCAAAATACTGATGGTTTTTTCCTTGCGTTCCGCCAGCATGGATTGATCAGCTACTGCCTGGAAAGCCTCTTGACGGATTTCTTGGAACTTTTTACCAGAAGATAAAGGAATTTTACCTTCAAGAAATAATGCCATTAAACCGACATTCATGATGGCCGCTTTAAAATTCTGCTTAGCTTTGGAGGTGTGCATATCAGGGAATGCACTGTCAATTATATAAACAGGATTAGTTCTCGATATTTTTATAAATTTATCGGCATTGATGCTAATTAAAACATAATCTTTGTAGTAGCGTAGAGATACGTCGAGACTCGATGGCCGAGCGTATTTACCCGCCGATATGCTGACCGGTTTCAGCGGTTCAACCATTCTGGCAAAATATTTTATAAAATCGGCTTCGGGATCAGAAAGCGGCGTTTGCTGTGTTGGGTCTTTCTTTAAATCATAAATCTGATTAGAGTCATTCTTATAAAAACGCCTTTCGCCGTTAATTTTTAAATACGTAAAATCATCCAAAGTCTGCTTTCCTGTTCGTTCAACTTCCACGTTGTAAGAATATTCCGCCAGCATCGCGCGGTCGGTCGCGAGTCCATCTTCTTCTATTAGTTCTTTATCCTCATCCCAAATATTAAGCTTGAACTTTCGGTCAATCTCTTCCGCTCGGGCTGACAAGCCATTACCCAAATCATTGCCAATGGTTCTCACCCGCTCTTTGATAATGGTAGCTATAGTCCGATTCTGCATCGCTTGTTGGGGAAGGAAATCAATCAAAGCCAAGGTCTCTTTGTAGTCTTCATTAAGCCAGATGCGCAAAGCAATATTATTAGCTTTCGGGTTTCGAGGAAGTTGCGCATACATTGCCCCGACAAATTCTTGAACTTGAATCCTCTTGGTTTTAACTTTCTTAAGAATGCGCTCCGCCGTTTTCAATAATTCCTCATCCATTGGTTTATTTCTTCCTCTTGAGAGGCGGGAAAGGAACAGCTTCACAAAATCTTTATCTTTTCCCAAAGATAAACTAACGGAACGTGCTGTCAAGCCATTGCTTATTAAGGCATCTCGGATCCGCTTTACCATCATTCCCCTGGTTAAAGCACTCATGGCATAAATGGTTTCCTTGATCATTTCTGCCTTTTTCATCTGCCGCATTGTGAGTAACGCGTCGCCTTGTTTTCCAAGATGGGAAAGGAAAAGTTTGACCATTTGAGAATTTTCATTGCCAGTTATTTTCCGACTGACGGGCCGCGCGCCTAGATAATTATCGCCTAAAAGTTGTTCAATCTCTTGTTTCATTTGAATGCTGGAGATTCTACTTGATTGAATCTGGGATACCGTTTCAATGATAGCTCTTATTTTATCTTTTTGACTATCCAATAAAGGAGCTTCTTTTCGTGCACTGAGTCTTCTTATAAATTTTGTTACTGCCATTTTGCCTTGCCCCATAGCCAGGCTGACAGCATTGGGGTTTAATTGTTCTTTTCCAAAAAATTTATTAAGCGCCAACGCTGCGTCACTACTATTCAACTCTGTGAGTAACCAAGCTTCTGCCGTTATCATCGATTCCCGTTCTACTAAAGTTTCTCCTGCGCCTAGCATGGCCTTATCAACCGCGCTGGCATCTTCTTCGATGAGCCTCTCATTTTCATCCCAAAGGTTAAGCTTAAACTTTTGGTCAATTTTCTCTACCCGAGTTGACAAACCGTTACCAAAATTATTGGCAATAGTTCTTAATCGATTCTTGACGACGGTAGCTACGATCCGGTCGCTCAGCGTTTCCGGAGGAAGGGCATCAATCAAACCGAGGGTGTCAGAGTGATCCTCATTATGCCAAATACGCAAGGCAATATTTTTAGCTTTGGGGTTTCTAAATAAATACTTCTGCATTGCCTCCATAAATTGCTGGATTTGAATGGATTCCCGTTTTTGAGCTTTTTTAAGTATTTTCTTGGCCGTTCTTAATAAATCGTCGGTCATTGGTTCATTTTTTCGATCTTCAAGACGAGAAAGAAACACCGTTACCGAGGCTTCATTAAATCGCAAAGCCAGACTGACGGAACGTTGACTGACATTGTTTCTAGCTAAAACATCTTTAATGCGTTTTGCCATTTCTCCTCTGGTGATAACCCCCAGAGTCATGGTATCAATTTTTTCTTTAATCCTATTGGCTTCTTCCATCTGCCGCATGGTTAAGAGTGCATCTCCTTGTTCTTCAAGCCTCATAAGAAATTTAGTGACGAGTTGAGAATGCTCATCTTCTGACAGCTCCCGGCTAACCGCCCGCGCACTAAGATAATTATCGTCTAAAAGTTTTTCAATTTCCGCTTTCATCTGAGTGCTTGATAGCCTTCTTGACTGAAGCTTCGCTACAATATCAACAATTTTAAATATCTTTTTCTTCTGACTTACCAACAACGGCGCTTCTTTTTGTTCAAAAAGCCTTCCCAGAAACTTTGTTACTACCATTTTACCTTGACCCATTGCTAGGCTGACAGCATTGGGATTTAATTGTTCTTTATCTAAAAATCTTTTTAAAGCCCGGGCTGCTTCCTCACTATTTAACTCCGTAATCAACCAACCGTCCGCCGTTATCATTGATTCCCTTTGCGCTAAGGCCGCATCTTCCTTATCTTCCGCCAGCATCGCGTGGTCGGATTTCTGAAATGGCTCTAGTGGTTTATCCAGGACCTTCATTAACGCGCGGACTTCGTCAAAAGTCAGGTCTCTTCCCAATCCTCTTTTAATTAAAAAAGACGTGGCCTGGAATACGCTTTGGGTGTGATAAACGGGCTTATTGCGCACATCTCTGGCAAAAAATAATAACAAATCTTTCGTAACGCGAAAATATCCGAGCTTTAAGGGGTTAATTGCCTCTTTAATGATCGTATGCAATTTATTCTTTAAATCAGAACGCTTGATAGGGTCCAAATCATATTCTTCAAACAAACGGTCCAAATCCTGCATGACTTTTGTCATGGTTTCTCCAACAGAATTCCACGCTTGTGCCATTGATCCTTCTGCAGATAGAGGTTTTGACAACTTTCCTGAGGAGGATGATGGCATAATCTCGAGAAGGCCACCGGCGGCCTTGAGCATTTCCATTAATTGCCGCTTAAAAGCATCCCAATTACTGACAATCCCTTTTTTATCGATGCGTTTAACAATTTCTGTATGGACGCGCTCGGCCGCTTCGTCGTACCCATATTTTTCCAACAAAACAACAAACGCCGCAATGGGAAGAATATAACCTCTTTCGGATTGCCTTACTTTTTCAGGAATAAATTCCATCGCCATGTTTTCCACTTCCGGCAAGAGTAGCATTCCTTTCAAATTATCGGGATTAAGTATCTTTTGCGCATCCCGTTTTAATTTCTGCTGCTGTAGATCATCCAGGGGCAAAACACCTTTAATAATTTTTTCTAAATCCCGCCTAACTAACATGGCTTCGTCTTTTTGTTGAACTTTGTCTTGCATGCTCTTCCAGAATTCAACGCTCTTAAGATCGCCGTGTTTTTCTTCAAATGCATCAACAAGTTCTCGGCTAAGCCCCCTTAAAAGAGTATGGAAATCATTTTCCGGATAAATGTCATTTGGTAAAATAACTAACCATTCGCTCGGTTCATTCATTTCTTCAAATTCATTGCGTGGGGCAGGAACTTTCTTAAATTTCTTCTCGGAAAGATAATCAATCTCATCATAATCAAACCACACGACCCGGCCGCTTTCTGTAATACCAAAATTGTTTAATGTGTAATCTCCGGGAAAAATACCAAGACCGGCAATATCTTTAATCGCTTGGCCATAATCCAAGAGAACTCTAATTTTCTCCGACATAGGATGATCTTGTTTAAGAAATACAGAAACTGGCGTAACCTGCCTCTGGGCAAATATATCTGTAATCAGAATATCATCGCCTAAATCAACAACGCTTGACGGAGCTCTTTCCAAAAGATCTCGGAGAATACTTTCTTCGAAATCTGATTTCTTAAAACGCATATTCAATAAATGAGGGGAGTCAAGCATTCGGCCAATTCGATCGATATCATGTATAAAACGAAAAGCATCCATCACGTACTGTCGTCCCCCTCTTTCGGCAAAACCCTCTTTTACTGATCTGTCTGAAATAACTTTAAAATTGTACCTATATTCTCCGGGCAGGGTAAAAGCAACCATGACGCTTCCTTTTGCGCCTTGAGGACGGACAAATTTCTTACCTGGTATTTGTAATTCTTTTCTAAGGCCTTGAATTAATTCTACCTTTGCCGGGTTAATCAGACCGAGTGAAGAATATATTAATGAGCGCGGTTTCTGAGGGAAGGTCTGTTTAAGAAACGAAACCATGTCTCGATACCTTTCTACATTGACAATTAAAGAGGCACGCGTTGAAGCAAATAGAATTGCCCAGACATTTTCTTGGCCAATGAGAACAGTATTTACCTTAACACCTTCTTCGTTATGCAGCGTCAAAGCAAAAGGAATACGCTCCTCTCCTACCCGTATATTCCCGATAACATATGCCTCTTGATTTCTAAAAAAGGCGGGTATCAATAACTCGATAGAATAAAACGTCTCTCTTGGAAAATTCTTAGATATTTCTTGCTCAATTCTTCCGGCAATTTCTTGTGCCTGTGCGTCGACATCGGAAAGAGAACCATTAATACGATAGTCTTCAAGAATCTTTTTAATCAATTGCTCTATTGTTGTGTTAGCATCTTTCACATATTTGCGTGTAACATTGAGGCTTGCTTGACCCTTTTCCTGAGGTTGTTCCATTATGGTCTCATCATCAAATTCAACCGTCTGTCCATAAGAGAAAAGCATTTCTCTCATTACCGAATAAAAAAACATTACACTCAAGTCTTTGTCATAATTATTTTTGACTAATTGCTCATACTCAATGCGCAGCCGCTTCCATACTGCTTGCTCAGGGACATTCCCTAGTCTTGAATTTATAAAATTAACTGCTCGCGTAGTTGCTTCACGCATAACATAACGTCGTCGCTTAGCAAGTTCGTGAGACTTATTCCATGTTTTTGCACGGAAGGAATCTCTTGCGTCTTTGGCAAGGCCGTTGAACTCCACAAAAGATTTCTTAAATTCACGATGAATGTTGGAAGCTAAATCTGTAATTGTTTCCTGAGCCAGCATCGCTTGATCAGAAATACCCTGACCAATCGGCTCAAAGCCGGCGGTTACGGTGACCTTCTCGCGGCTGCGCTGATTATTAAGCCATTCCGTTATAGGTTCTTTTTTGACGGCGTTCACCTTAGAAAGCATGGCAAAATCCGCGCCGCCCGAGAAATATTTACGCGAAATAACCTGCTGCGTGGCCGGGTCGTAATCTTCTTTAATATAGTCATACGCACCTTTTTTAAAGGCTTGCAGATATTCTTCATAAATCTTCTGCTGAACGTTTTTGTCTTTTAAATCAACTCCTCTGGTTTTATTTTGATCGACATACACTTTTCCCAAGAGAGATTCCTTTAAATTCTGTTTATACCACGTTGCCAAAATCATAGAATTATACATTTGCCTTAAGGGGGCAAAATCCTTGCCCTCATTGACTTCTTTTTCAATCTCCGGCAGAAGTAATTCACGAATCATCCCCGTGGTGAGCTCATTATTTTTATTTTGAGCAGGCGCGGTTTCACCGCTGTGATGCGCGAGCGCTAAGTAATCATCTTCCAATAGAACTTTTAATTTACTTTCCATGACATATACACTTTTGCCTTGAACATAAACGCTGGCTTTTTCGGGAACAATCCAAATCTTATGAAAGGTATCAACGGGAATATTGGAAGTGCCGAACTTTGCGCGCAGTTTCTCATAAATTCCCGCCCATAACTTTTCCCCCAATTCATTTTCCGGATTCATCAACGAAGAGGTCATTTGTTTTAATAAATAATCCTGAACCAACAGGTCGCGGCCCATTTCCGTCTGGCGCAACCCATTGGCAATAATTCTGTCTTTCTCATAAGGTGACAAATTGACCCACATTTCATTTTCGGGGACAGTCAGTGCCGCCATGAAATATTTAATTAATTTCTTACCTTCATTTTGTAAAGATTCTCCGGCCAAGTGGTCATCACCGGTATCAATGATAAAATCAAATTGCAACGGGTTCTCAGGATGAAGGGTAATCCCTGTCAAGAGTGGTGGCTGAAAACTAACACTTAAAGGGGCTATCGGGGAGGGTTGAATGGATAGCTGCGGTAAAGCCTGAGCATAAACAAACTGCGGCGGCAAAATCGTCGTCGTTAGAAAAATAACGAGAAGCAATCCGCTAACGAGACGCTTAAAAAATCCAAATTTCTTATAAGTAATGAACCTAGTCATAACAATATTATTAGTATTACTATTTAATGATTAATTTACGAAGGGATGGAAAGTATGCCATATTTTTAAGAAAAGGCAAGAAAGAATTTCTACGGAGAAATGGAATTTTTTTAGGATGGATTTATTTACTTTGAAAAGCGGCGGCAAGGTCTTCGGGGACGGCATGTTCGACGGATTTCACGATACCGTCTTTAGTGACAAGATAAAAAGTGGGCAATCCGGTGACTCCGTATTTTTCGGAGACTGAGCCTTCTTGGTCCAGCAGAGAATCGTACTTAACTTTATACTTTTTAATATATGCTTCCACATCGTCGGCTGTTTCTTGAATATCCACCAAAATAACTTTTATCCCTTCTTTATCAACTTCATCTTTACGCTCATTCAATGTTTGTAACTGCGCGCGGCAATACGGGCACCACGTCGCCCAGAAAAAAACAAAAGCGTTTTTTCCCTCACGATATTTGGTCAGGGTTGTTTCTTCCCCGCCAACAGTCTTTAAGGTAAATTCCGGTGCCTTTTTCCCAATTAAAGGATCGCCAAAAAAGAAAAGCTGGCCGGCAGCATTAGCCGTATAGAAAGTCCCCGTCAGGACAAAGATAATCAAAGCAATTCTTAAAATAGGCTTCATTTCCTTCGTCCTTTTTGTCTTTGGGTTGATTGATTCACCCAGTTCAGATAGTCTTTATTACCGCCGACAATCGGCAAAGCAATAACTTCCGGTACGGTATAACTGTGCAATAACTTTACCTCTTTTATAATCGCTGGTAAATAACGTTTTCGGGATTTAATAATGAGCAAGGCTTCATCAGCCTTGTCAACTTTCCCTTCCCACCAGAACAGGGATTTGACCGAATTAACAATATTAACGCACGCCACTAATTTCGCCGCGACTAATTTCCCGGCAATCTTGTTGGCTTCGGCCACATCTTTAGTTGTCACTAAAATAACAATATGCATGTACTGCTCCCCTTGTTTACTTCAGCATCATCGCCGAAATCATCCGGCCGGCTTTTTCGCCTTCGCGACGGTACGAAAAATAATTCTCATTACAACAGGTGCAAACCCCGCAATCAAAAATATTTTCCTGTTTGAGGCCGATATCCAAAAGTTGATTTTTATTTACCGCCGCCAAATCTAAATAACATTGCTTGTTTTTCGTCGCTGTCTCCATTGGAAAAGTAAGCAAAAATCCTTCGCTGACTTGATAACAACACGAACGGATGCCGGGGCCTAAAGCGACTCTGATATCCGCCACATTGCTTTTAAATTCGGCTTTTAAAGTTTTGACTGCTTCCTTTACAATACCTTTTTCGCTCCCGCGCCAACCAGCGTGAACTAAGGCGATAATTTTCTTTTTAGAATCGTAAAGAAAGATTGGATAGCAATCTGCCGTGCGTACCGCAATCGCAATTTTCGAAAACTTTGTTATAATTCCGTCGGCCTCCAGGATTCCTCCCGTTTCGCCATCTTCATCAGCAACAACAATCCGGTTGCCGTGAACCTGGCGGACATTAACTACCGTAGGGCAGTCCATGCCGAGTTTTTCTTCCAAAGCCGACTTTTGAATTTCTGTTAATGATAAAGAATCTTTCGCACGGGTAAAATCCGTCTGGCGGTCACTGGTAAATGCGATCACCTCTTTGGCAGGAAAAAAATCCTTAAATAAGTCTTTCGCTTTCGAAAGAGTCTTTGGTGACATCGATTAAATCCTCCTCAGAAACTTCTAAAGCAAGATTCTTGCCTTTCTTGAAATCGTCAATGTGTCGAATCTTTGTATCTAAATTTTTGAAACTTTTCTCTTTGACATCACTATATGTTGATTCCAATTTTCCCAATGCTTCCCCTATCGATTCAAATCGTTTCTTAAAAGTTTCATAAATATTCGTGAATTGATCAAATAAAACAACAATTTTCTTTATGTCTTTCTCATAACGAAAATTTTCAAACGCTTGACGTATAACAGAAAGCATTGCATATAAAGTAAAAGGTGAACACAAAACCACTTTTTCTTTGAGGGATTCGTCCATCAACGTTGGCATTTTTTCCTGAATCAAACCAAATACTTGTTCGTTGGGGATAAAAAGCAAAACAAAATCTAAAGTTTGCTCTTGAGGATTAACATAATCCCTGGTTTGTATCTCTTTTATCCGCTCTTTCACGTTACGAACAAAATCCTTGCGATACTGCTCTTTTTCCGGTTCATTAGTCGCATTTATCATATTCAAGTAATTATCCAAGGGAAATTTGACATCCATATTGATTTTATGGTTATTGGGCAATAAGAATGTGAAGTCCGGTTTTGTGGTGTTTGAAATAAGCTTCTTTTGTTTTATGTAATTAACACCCTCGATCAGGCCGGCATATTGGATTATATCTTCGGCCATACGCTCTCCCCATTGGCCGCGCAACTTAACGTTGCCTAAAATATTATTGAGGCGGGTAGTTGTATTCTGCAAATTTTCAGTTGCCTGTGAAGCACTTTTAATTGCGGTTTCCAAATTTCCATACTTCTGATCGCGGTCTTTCTCGAAACCATGAATCAACTTTTTATACTCCTCGAGTTCCTTTTCCAACCCCTGCACTGCGGATTCAACTGCCTGTTTTTTCGTCGCTAGCTCGCCAGCCGCTTTATTTTGTTCAGCTTGAAATTGTGTTTTAATTAAATCAAAAAAATCCTTTTGATTTTTCTCAACCGATTGTTCGATTGCTTTCTTTTGAATGTTAAAAGCAAGAAAAAAAACGCCGATGAGAACCGCGCAAACGGTAATAAACCCAATTATTAATATACTATTCATAATTTACCACTCGTTGCCTACCATAGTAACCCAAAAAACATTTTAAAGCAAATTTTATACACCCCGGTGAATGGCTTCCTCACCGAATTTATTTTTTATGCTGTCGATGGCCTGGTGGACTTTCTCTTTTTTTTGCGTTTGCGAGTCTTCAAAGAGGCTGTCTTGAACGTAGGCATCTTCAAAGTGCGACACGCGCACCCCGACCAGACGGATAAAATGCCCCGGCTTGAAAAATCCGTCGAGCAAAGCCTTCACTTCCTTGTAAATGTCATCCACCAAATTTGTCCTCTGTTTTAACGTGACTGCCCGCGTGTAAGTTTTAAAGCCTTTGAGCCTGACTTTAAGCGTAACGGTCTTGCCTTTCAAATCGTCCTTGCGCAAACGCCGCGAGACTTTCTCGGTTAACTCCAAAAGCACCCGGCTGATTTCCTCTTTATTATTGGTGTCCTTGTCAAAGGTGTGCTCGTGGCTCACTGATTTGATTTCATCACTGTCAACGACTTCCCTATTATCAATGCCGTGCGCCAAGGCCAAAAGATGCCGGCCGTGTTCGCCGAAATTTTCAATCAACGACTCAGCCGGGTAACGCGCCAAGTCACCGACTGTCTTTATCCCAAATCTGTTTAACGCCTCTTTCGTCTTCGGGCCCACGCCCCACAACTTTTCAATGGGAAGCGGGTGAAGAAAATTAAGCAACTTTTCTGCCGTGATTTCCAAAAGGCCGTCGGGCTTACTGAAATCGGAAGCAATTTTAGCCACGAATTTAACCGGGGCAATCCCCACCGACGCGGTTAACCGGACTTCTTCTTTAATCCGTTTCTTCAATTGCCGACAGGTTTCAAGCGGCGTTTTGTAAAAATGAAAACTGCCAGTAATATCCAGGAACGCTTCGTCAATGCTGATTGGCTCAACGTCCGGCGTGAAGTCGTAAAATATTTTGTGGATTTGCGCTGACACCTGGCTGTACTTCTTGAAATCCGGCGGCAAAAACACCGCCTGCGGGCAACGGCGGTAGGCCTCGGAAATCGGCTGGGCGGAATGGACGCCGAACTTGCGCGCCTCGTAGGAGCACGTCGAGACAACGCCGCGGCCTTTCCCACCTTGCGGGTCAGCGCCGACAACTACCGGCTTGCCGCGCAGGCCGGGATTGTCCCGTTGCTCCACGGCCGCAAAAAAAGCGTCCATGTCCACGTGGACGATGACTCGAGATTTTTCTGTAGTAATTGACTTATTCATTGTTGTTGCTCGTTGCTAGTCGCTAGTTGCTCGCTCAAGTATCTAGCAACGAGCAACGAGTAACGAGCGACGGATTAGGAATGCGTGGCTCTACCAACTCCCCGCCAACTACCTGAAAATCAGGACAACGAAAGCCAGTAACAAAAGACCGATTACAGTGACGGCCAGCCATTTTCCGGAAGCGCCGGTCATTTTTCCCAACGCGCCCGTGCTAGATTTACCCAAACTCCCGCCACAAAAATGGCATAACAGCGCCTCGTCGTCGTAAATCGGGTTCTTGCAACTGGGACAAATAATTTCTCTCATTTTAAAACACCCCCGCTTTACAGTTCCGGCAAAAATGCCCTTCGCTTTTTTTAAAAGAAAAACGTTTCTCACCGGCAACAAAGGCGCGGTAACAGTGGCGGCAGCGGTTAGCCGCGGAGTACCGGATATTTTTCAGCGGGCAAGATTCGCAGCGGGGCTTAGTGCGGCAGAAATCTTTGCCCAGCCGTACGATCAGCGCGTGGTACTCGTTAAAAATTTTGACGTCGCGGGAAAGGTTGGCTGTCAGCAACTCCTGAACCTGGTGGTAATTAGCATTGTGGCCGACAAGGTTGTGCCGGTAGAAAATCCGTTTGGTGTACGCGTCGATCACGAACGCGGGTTTGTCGAACGCGTACAGAAGAATCGAATCAGCGGTTTCCGGGCCGATGCCGTTAACGCTCAAAAGTTCTTTGCGCAGCGCTGGCGTTTCCACCCGTTTCATTCTCTTTAAATCGCCCCCGTATTTTGCAAACAGAAAATTGACAAAATTCTTAATTCGTTTCGTCTTCACGTTGAAATACCCGGCGGGCTTAATCAGAGAAGCTAAATGTGATTGCGTTACAGTGTGAAGGGCTTGGGGGGTAAGAAGTTTTTCTTGCTTAAGATTCCGGATGGCTTTTTCAACGTTGCCCCAGTTAGTATTTTGGGTCAAGATGGCGCCGACGATGATTTCAAAGGGCGTGTCGCCTGGCCACCAATGCTGGGGGCCGAAATTCTGAAACAGCCGTCTGTAAATTTTGGTAATAGTCAATTGGGCAGGGGAAGACATTTTAATTAACTTTTTCTGGTTTAATGCCAAATCTCTCACCTTCCTTGTCACCAGCATTGGGAGATTTGGCATTTTGATTGGTAGAAGGAAAGTTAATTACGTCGGTGAGTCTTGGAACGCGCGATGTCCTCAAAGCCCCAATCTTTTTCTTTCTTTTTGGCTTCAGCGGTCGGCTCAAACGAGCGCGGGTCAAATTTTTGCCTTGGTTTTTTATTGCTTTTGCTCATCAGATTGCCTCTTCGTTTTATCTTTGGAACTTAATAAAGGATCTGTCTTAAGTTTAACATATTTAACAAATTCCCAGTCAGTTAATTTCTTGTCCTTGTCAAAGTAAAGATAAACCTTGTCCGAATCCCAGAACCGCATCGCGTAACGGCGGACCCACCATTCAACATCCTGGCCATTTCTGACAATGGCCCGTTTCACAATCGGGTCGCCAAAAGACTTTACGGCTTCTTTCTGGCTCAACCCTTTCTTTAATGTCCCGGCCTGAACTTCACTGACTAACGCCTCAAACTTAATATCCTGCGCTTTAACGTACGCCCTCTGTGCATCATCTTCTTCGGACATATCCTTGAGCGTCAACAACTCATCGAGGTGCTCCAGCTTTGCGCAGCCGCTAAATGTTAAAACGCTCATTAATAAAACTAAAAATATTTTCAACCCTTCTCCCTTTTAAATACTCTATTATATCTTTACTTGGTAATCCCGTCGCGTTCCTCTCTCAGCTTCTTAAGCGTCATTTCGATTTCCCGCTGGCGCGCTTGAATCGCTTTTAACCGGGCGCCGTATTCTTTCATGATTGCCTCGTCGCGCTTTTCGTAAGAGCGCTCCAGAACGCGTGCCTTGACGTACATTTCCTTTTCCAAATCCTCACTCTCAACTTCCAACTTTTTAATTTCATTCTTGATTTGCTTGATCCGTTCGAGCGCTTGCTCATGCTTTTCTTTTAACCCCTGCAACGGCCCCGCTTCAGAATTCTTCTGTGACTGGCCTTTATGTTTTTGCCCCGAATTCTCGGCGTCGCCCTGATTAGATTTTTTATCTTTTGCCTGTGGCGCGTGCAGGCCTTTTTGCCCCTTCTTCTCTAAATAATAATCCAGATTCCCCGGATAAGTTTTAATCTCACCTGAATTTACCTCCACGATATTATCGGCAATCTCTTTAATGAAATATAAATCGTGGCTGATAAAAACAATCGTGCCGGGGTAATTTTGAAAAGCCGACGTGAGTGCGCGCACACCGTCTAAATCCAAGTGCGTTGTGGGTTCATCGAGGAGCATGAAATTCGGCGGGTCAATCAGCAGTTTTGCCAAAATCAAGCGGCTCTTCTCACCGCCGGAAAGCACCTGGACCTGCTTAAAAACATCGTCCCCGTAAAAACTAAACAACGACAATAAATCCCGGACGCGTTGCGCCGGCGTCCCCGAAGGCGCCGAGGACATCACCTCGTCAAACGCCGAACGCGTAGGAGTTAATACATCCAAACGCGTTTGCGAGAAATATCCGTGCTCGACGTTGTGCCCATATTTGACCTCACCGGCGTCGGGTTTTAAAACACCCGCGAGCATTTTAAGTAAAGTTGACTTACCCGCACCGTTGGGGCCAACCAAACATATTTTCTGGTTACGGATAATTTCATAATCCAATTTCTCATAAATTTTCTTGTCCCCATACGACTTGGCGATTTGATTCGCGGTGGCGACGACATAACCGCTTTCTTTGATGTTGGAAAATTCGAACTCACTGATGCTGCGGTGTTCCTGGGCAAGCTCGATATCCTCTAAACGTTCGATCTGTTTGCGTTTGTTGCGCACCGCCGCCGCGCGGTTGGGCTGGGCGTGAAAACGCTGGGTAAAGCGCTCGAGCTGTTCGCGTTTTTTGTCGACAACCTTCTTCTGGCGCTCCAAAAATTTCTGATTGATCCCTCTTTGCTCTTCGTACGTTTCGTAATTTCCTTTGACCTTAAACATCTGCGCGCTGTCTAAAACAACAGTGTAATTAGTTACCTCATTTAAAAGGACACGGTCATGGGAAATAAGGATAAACGCGCCCGGATATTGCGCCAAAAAATCTTTCAGCCACAACGTGGCCGGCAAGTCCAAATAGTTGGTCGGCTCATCGAGTAATAACAAATCGTACGGGTAGGTTAACAGTTTTGCCAGCAAGGTGCGCATCTGCCAGCCGCCGCTGAGATTAAGGACCGGCTTGTGAAAATCTTCTTCTTTAAACCCTAATCCCGAAAGTATCTTCTCGGCTTTATGCTCGAGGTCATAAATCCCCAAAGACTCCAACTGCGCCATAAGATCGCCATAACGATCGGAATCAGCTTTGCCTTTATCTTCCAAAACTCTTTTCTCCTCCATTAACGCGCGGATCCGGTCGTCGCCTTCGGTTAACTCTTCGATAACAGTTTTGTTAGAATCAAAATGAGCTTCCTGCGGCAAGTAACCGATATTAATCCCTTTTTGGACAACGATCTCACCGGCCAACGGTTCCGTTTCCTTTAATATAATAGAGAACAGAGTCGTCTTACCTGAACCATTGGGCCCGGTCAAACCGATTTTTTCGTTGGGAAAAATACTGAAGGTGACGTCCTTAAAAAGCGTCCGCTTCGAAAACCCCATGGATAGGTTATTAATATTAATCATGGCCTATACTTTACAATAAAACTTACTAATTGTCTTGAATTTTTTAGCAGGACTTTTCTGAATTACTTAAATGAGCCTAAACTTATGAAATGAACCTGCCTACCACGCATCAAAAAAATTCAGGTTTTCGATGTATGCCCATAAATCAAAAAATTAGAGAGGTCAATTTTTGTTATTATTGTCCGGTATTGTCCTGGTATATCCCGGCAAGCTTTGTGCTGATAAATTACAACATGTTGTTAATCTACTACAGCAAAAATAGTGTAAATGACAGAGAGACAGCACCTTACTCAAAAACATAGCACCCATAACCTATTATTTGTCAAATAGTTATAAATACATAAAATAATTGGCTGTTTTTTGAATTTTGGCACAAATAATGCTACTATTATAGTGTAACGTTGATCAATATGAAGAATTAGAAATCAGATCTCTACAAAGGAGACAAAATGAAAAAAATTATTTTAGCAACCTTTCTTTTCTTAGTTCAAATTCCCAGTGCCCATGCGTATCTCATTGATGGAAGTCTGAGCGATTGGGGTGTTACTCTTAATGCCGCATCGCAAACAAAACCTTATCTTGACACCCACTTGCCTAGCGGCGGTAATGATATTGATGCTGCAACCGAAGACAATGCCGATCACAATGATGGTTTTGTTTTTGTGGGGCCCGGCTACAGCATCGGAAACCGTTATGATGCGGAAGCCTTCTACCTTGATAATGACGCCAATTACCTTTATTATGCCATCGTTACCGGGTTACCCCAAAATGAATTGGCCTTTCCCGCTGGTGATGTATTTTTTGATAACGGATTTTATCAAGATCCCCTTTCTCCAAATTATAATGCGCAAAAATACGGCTTTGGCATCGACATCACCAATGGAAAACTGTATGCCGCCAATAGCTGGCAAAATGTTATATATCCGCAGCACGCGGCTTCAAACCCTTGGAAAATGGGAGATGACAAAACATTCCTGGCAGACACTTCTTTGGTTTACAGTGGCGAGCAAAATACCCATTACGTTATCGAAGGGAAAGCCCCGCTTGATGTCCTCGGTTTGTCCTTTAATGGCAATCAAGCCGAACTTTACAGCCATTGGACCATGCAGTGCGGGAATGACCAGATCAATTTACACGGCGATGTTAACGTGGTTCCTGAACCCGCGACACTCAGTCTGATGTCGCTTGGTTTATTCGGTGTCTTTCGCCGTCGCTTGCGTCTTGGTTAAAAGATTATTTTCTTCCCTAGTTCGTGTGCCAGTGCATTCATATCAAAATAAAGAACATCTTCTTTAAATAACACTGCTTGCCCTGGATAACTATAAGAAAAATTAACACTGCCGTTATATAATTTATCCTCGATTCCCAATTCCCGAAACGCAACTTTAAAAAGAAATTGGACATTACCATCGTAGCTGCTTGATAAAACACCAAATTCGTCATAGCGTGATGGCATTTCTTCCCGGCTGGCTAAAATCATATGAGTTGTATGATACTCTTGCCCACTCTTCTCCCTTTGCTTAATAATATTCATGATATACGCTAGTTCCACTTTACTTGGAATAACACGGTAAGCATGAATCGTTTGAAAAGCATAAATCCCGGCAAAAAGACAAGCCAGCACGATAAAAACATTAAAATATCTTGAAGCGTCGATTTTAAAAATTAATTCCAAACATACCTTTAGAGACCATATCAATAACAAAAGGATTATTGTTGCCAACGCGCAGATACATCGATAAAAAGGCGCATTATACACGGCAAGAAGATTGGGAAGAAAACTAAGGATTAGTAACCCGAGGATCGTGATAATCCCCACGAAGTACCCCCCCCCCGTGTCCATTGAATCCTTTTTGTTTTGACAACAACATATGCGCAAAAAATCCCACCAAAATGAATACTAAAACGGCAATAGCACGCTTTGAATCTGGAAAAATGTTCCACAAATTCAATGCATTGAGCAACGGCTCATGGAAAAACCATTCAACTTTTCCCGATATGCTGTTTGTTAAAATAAAAGGATTATGTAAATCTTTAATTTTATGAATTAGAAATGACTTCGCAACGCTTAGGATTCCAGCATAAATTAAAATGGTGCCAAGTCCGGCGCACGCAAACAAATAAATCTTGTGTTTCCGATAAATCATTTCTGCCTGCGGTGAAAATAAAATATATATGACCGGCAAAATCCAAAACATCATGGCCGTTGAAGCATAACATAACAAGGCGGTCAGCTGGACCAACATCGACAAATAAACTTTCGGCTCACATAAAATTTCCCTGCTAGTTTTATGCTCATCAATCTGATCAAAAAGATAGGCTGCAAATACAGCAAGAAGAACCGCCAGGGCGTTGTACAATAATCCTTCTGTCGCCACCAAAATTGAAAATGACGGTAATGTAAAAATAAGGAGAGCCATCCCGCATGACGCAACAGGATTATTGGTTCGTTTATAAAAAATCCCGTAAACCAAGAAGGTAGAAAAACTTAAAAAGACTACTGTGATAAATCGGAATACATTTAAGTCATAAACGCGATTGATAAAAAAACTACAGAAAGTTCCAACATAAGCACCAATAAACCGGCCCGAGGTAAACACCCCCTCATGATAGCCAATTTTATCCCAACGCCAGGCTGGTCCCTCAAAGTTGCTAAGCTCATCGTGAAAAGCATAATAGGAGCTGATACAAGGAAAGTAAACAATGCTTAGAAAAATAAGAATAATAAAGAAAGGTATTGGAATTAAAAACATTTTTTTGTGGAAGAAAGAGGGAGCCAAATCATTCTTTTTCAGGATTCTAGTCATTTCGACAATTCCTTAATTTCATCTGTGTTTAGCTTCCGCCACTGGCCAAGCTTGAGATTCCCGATTTCCTTACTTATAAACATCCCGACGATGACCGATATCGATAACGATTACTAATAATTGCTGACGGAAAATTGAATAAATGATGCGGTAGGCGCCCACACGGTAAGAATATCGCCCCTTTAATCTTCCTTTAAGCGGTTTTCCCTGAAATGGATCCTGTTGAAGGGAATCGAGCACATACGCTACCCGTTTGTAAAGCTCATGCTCCCGCTGGGCGATGCGCGAAAGTACCGATTCTGCCTGGCTGGTGAGTTCAAGTTTATAACTTTTCAAGGCGTGCTTTAATCTCCTGCCAGCTGCGGGTCTTGCCTTTACGCATATCCTCCTCACCCAGTTTCAAGCTTTTGACAGCTTTCGGGTCGGCAAGGATATCTAAGGTTTCCATCAAAGATTCATAATCCTCAATGCTCAGCATCACAATCGCTGGCTTGCCGTGTTTTGTAACAATATAACGTTCCCACTTTTTGTCAATATCCTCAACTACCTTCGGCAAATCAGGCCGCAACTCTTTTAATGTGATTGTATGGGTCATAGGACACCTCCACTCATAGTATACACTATAATGTATATTTTACAAATGAAACTTTCTCTCGCAAAATCACTTCGGTAAAGCCTTCATCTCCTCCGCACTTAGCTTCCGCCACTGGCCAAGCTTGAGATTGCCAAGTTTTAGCGGGCCCTGTTGAACTCTTTTCAAATCAATCACGATATGCCCGACGGATTCCAGCATCCGGCGGATTTGACGCTTGCGGCCTTCGTGAATCGTCATTTCAAATATAGTTCTCTCCCCACGATACGCGAGATGAGCAATCTTGGCCGGTGAAGTTTTTTCTCCATCAATGACTACACCGGTTGATAGTCTTTTAACATCCGCCGGCAATAATTTCCCTTCAACCGTCACCACATAAACTTTATCCAATTGAAATTTCGGGTGCGTCAGCCGATAAGCCGTATTTCCGTCGTTGGTAAAAAGCAAAAGCCCTTCCGTATCCTTATCCAACCGCCCCACGGGTACCAAATGATGGAGTTCTCTGGGAATTAATTCATAAACTGTTTTTTCGGCATGCGCATCGTGCTTGGTGGTCACGTACTCTTTTGGTTTATTGAGAATAATATAATCAAAAATTTTGTAAGTAATGGGCTTGCCTTCCACACAGACATGGGCGGAACTCGGATCCACCGGCGTCGACGGCTCGGTTTCAATTTTTCCATTAAGCTCCACATGCCCGGCTTGAATTAAATCAAGGGCCTTGCGGCGGGAACAATAACCGCTGCGGGAAAGAAACACCTGAAGGCGTAATTTATTTTTTTCTTTGCCGGAGGACTTCATAAAGGAGTATCGCCGTTGATGCGGAAACATTTAACGAATCAATCTTGCCGTGCATCGGAATTTTGATTTGCTCATTGGCCGCCTTGAGCCAGAATGACGATAACCCCTCGTCTTCACTGCCCACGACTAATGCCATCGGGATTTTGAAATTAACTTCCGTATAATATTTTCTTGCCTGCGGGGTGGCGGCATAAATTTCAATTTTATTTCCCTTTAAAAATTCCACGGCCTCTTCTTTGGTCATCACCGCCGGCTTAATACTGAAAACCGTGCCCAAGCTGGCACGGATGACATTGGAATTCCACAGATCGGCCTTCTGGTCACAAACAATCACACCGTCAACACCGGCAGCGTCTGCACTGCGCAGGATCGCGCCCAGATTACCCGGCTTTTCCACATCTTCGATAATCAAAACAAACGGATTATCACTGAGGCGCAGCTCGCCTTTGGTGTACGGCTTTAAAGAGCAGACTGCAAGTATGCCTTCCTCGCGTTCGCCATAAGCAATTTTACGGTAAATCTCGGGTGTAATCTCAATAAGAATAGCGCCGGATTTTTCAAGTTCCGTCAATAACCCCTTGCTTTCGGCATTTTTAAGAAGTTTCGCGGCAAAATAACATTCTTCCACCCTGACACCGGCGGCTAAGGCCATCTTGATTTCGCGCGCACCATCAACGATGGTCAACCCGGTTTGGTCGCGATGGCGCTTCTCTTTCAAGCGGACAATGTCTTTGATATTAGAATTGCTTAAGCTCGTGATTTTTTTGGGCATAACCTTGCAGCAACCTTAACACATGCGGATTTTCTTTAAAATTTTCTGTATGCCACGAACGGATCATTTCGGCGTGCCGTGTTTTCCATAATCTTGAATACATGTCCCAGCCGAAAAGCGGCCCTTCGCGGTGCACCCACGGTGGATTGTCGTAATAACTATATATCCCGTCGGGATGAGCATTATTTTTAATGGCTTTGTACGTCCAATACGTCCAATGAAAACCGAATTCAGTAAAACATTTTAAAGAATCCCACAGCCAATGGTCCTCGCCGAAAAGCCCGCCGCGGTAATGGACACCAAATTCACCGACGAATACAGGGCGCCCGCGCTCCTGGGCAACATTGTAATGCTTTTTTAAAAGCTTCCTTGTTTCGTCTTTGCCCCATTTTCCGATGACGCTCTTTAACGGGTATTTCAAATGTGGGATAAAATTAAAAACATATTCCAACGGCGCGTAATTGTGCACGCTTAAGACGTAATTGTCGTCGTTAAAATCTTCGAGGCACTCAATATCCTGCGCCCAACGGTTACCCTCGATAAATAAAATATGATTTTTATCAACACCGCGTATACATTTGATTAGCTCCTTGTAAAACTGATTTAACGGTCGCGCGTCATTTAAAACAGTTTCATTTAAAAGGTCATAACCGGCTACCCATTCTTTATTGCGATAACGGTCAGCCAAAAACTCCCACAGAGCATAAACTCTTTTCAGATATGTTTTATTTTTCCAAAAATTCGCTTCGCCGTAACTGTCCGAATGCCAGTCATTATTCTGCGCGCCCGGCGCCGCGTGCAAGTCGAGGATAATCCAGAGCCCGTACTTTTGTGCCCAGCGCACGGCATTATCCAAATACCCCAACCCCTCTTTGTCATATTGATAGGGAGATTTCTCGATTAACCGGTAATGAAACGGCAGACGGATACAATTAAAACCTAATTGACGGATATTTTTGAAATCTATTTCCTGAACGAAATTATCTCGGAAACTTTTCATGAATTGCGCCAGGGTTTTCTTCCCCAAAGTTTCCGCAAATTCCCGCTCAAATTTTAAAACTGGATGATTCGGAGCATGCAAAATATACGCCTCCATCATCAACCAACCGCCTAAATTAACGCCTTTAAGCAAAAGCGGCCGGTCGTTATGAACTACCTGTGTATTTCTTGTTTTTAGAAACGTACCCATATTAGTTTCAGATAAAATTCAGTTTCTGTAAAAATTGCCTTACTCCGTTTAAAAACTGATGATCGTCTTCATGAACGTCATTATGATCCCCTTGAATTTCCAAGAAAATTTTCGGCTCAGCCGCCGCCTCAAAAAGTTTCTTGCCTAAACGAATCGGGATTGTCCCATCCTCGGGGCTGTGCATAAACAGTTTAGGTATTTTCAAATTCCTGACATTGCCCATATTATCCAATTTGATGCTAACTAAAAATGACGGGATAAACGGATACATCCGTTTAGCCATATCTGTCGCGTTGCTAAAGGTTGAGTCAAGGATCAAAGCCGCCACTGGCCGTTTATTTACCACATAAGTTGCCGCAGCCCCACCTAAAGACGCACCGTGAACAACAATATGTTCTTTGGAAACATCCTGCCGCGATTGAATATAATCATACGCTGCCAAAGCATCTAGATAAAGCCCTTTTTCGGTGGGTTTGCCTTCGCTTTTGCCATAGCCACGATAATCAACGATAAAAATATTCACACCCAGTTGATGATACAAAAGAAGTTTTTTAACACGGTCGCCAATGTTGCCGGCGTTGCCGTGAAAAAAAATAACCGTTGTTTTCGCGCCGGGCGCCTTGACCAGCCAGCCGTTTAACGTGACACCGTCTTCTGTTTTAAAATAAATATCTTCATAGGACAGGCCAAGCATGGAAGGGTTATAGGAAATTTTCTTCTCCGGATAGAAAACTGATGTCATCTCCAAATAACGGACAACAAGGACAAGTGTTACAGCAAAAATAATTAATGAAATTAAAAAACTCATCCTTCTACCCTTCATAAAATTTAAAACCCCGGATCTTTCATCAGAGATACGGGGCTAAATACTTTGTAATTTACATCACGTATTTATTTCCTTGCCGATGAATATTCCTCTAAGTTGTAGTTAACAACCTTTTCCGGCATCGGGTGCCGGTCAATTTTAACGCCGGCTTTCTTGAAGAAATCTTCAGCCAACGTATCGTGATATTCAGAGAAGACAACCACCCTTTTAATGCCGGCGGTAATGATCGCCTTTGCACAGGTGGTGCACGGAAGGTTGGTGACATACGCGGTTGTCCCGTCAACGCTATGCCCAAGTTTTGCCGCCTGAACGAGTGCGTTCATTTCCCCGTGAACGGTGCGCACACAATGATTATCAACAACTAAACATCCAACATCTTCGCAATGCTCATCGCCGGGAATTGAGCCGTTGTAACCGGTGGCGATAACATTTTTATTTTTGACGAGCACGCATCCGCAGTGCATCCGCGGGCAGGTCGAACGTTCGGAAGCGAGCATCGCCAATTTTAAAAAATAAGCATCCCAATCAGGCCGTTTAGACATATTTAATTTCTCCTTCTAAAGAAGTATCAATTTTACACTGAATCCAAAAATTATACAAGCCTAAGTTGTAGGGGCACGGCATGCCGTGCCCCTACTTCGAAACCTTTTTCAAAATTCTTTTAACGCCCTCGGCGAAGATATCCTCCACCGGCAAAAGGCTCAAAACCAAATGGGCGCCTTCAGCAAAATCAAAAAAATAACCGGGGTGAACAAACACGGCTTCTTCTTTTAATAGATTTAATGCAAATTCTTCTTCATCGATGCCCTCCGGAAGCCGTAGCACCGCATACCAACCGCCTTCGGGTTTTAAAACAGATATTCCTTCATTCCCGGCTGCCCTGACCGCCTCTTCCAAACAAGTTAAGTTTTGCCAGAGCCGTTCGACCACCTCTTTTTGTATTTCCTCCCTGTCTTCCAGCCACTCTGGCAATGCGTTCTGGACGGGCGTGTTCACCGAAAGATATGTGTCGGAAATTATTTCCAGGCGGCGGATTGCTTCTTGAACCAACGCGTCAGGGCCACTAACGGTAATCCAGGAAAGTTTCATCTGCGGCAAGGCCAATGTCTTTGAAAGTCCACTTAAAACAAAAGTCAGGACTTCAGAATTATTCACCAAACTCGTCCGCCGGCTATCAGCGCTTAAGGCAAAATCAAAAAATACCTCATCAGAAATCAGGGCAAGATTGTTCTCCTGACAAATTGCATTTAAAGCACGCACTTCTTCTCCTTTAACATAAGACCCCGTTGGATTATTGGGGTTAACCAAAACAACGGCCTTGCTGTTATTTCTTATTCGTTTCTTCAATTGCGAAAAATCAATCTGCCAACCATCGTTATATTTTAAAGGGTAATACGTTAACTCAACATTATCCAAATCCCCGAGGCAGGCAAACAAAGGGTAACTCGGTTGCGGGAATAAAACGCCGTCTTGAGGGTCAGCCAAAAGGCGAAAAAGATACGAATAGCCTTCCGATGTACTGGAGGTACAGAATATATTCTCCGGTGGAACGTCAGCGCCTTGCTCTTGATAATACCGGCTAATGGCCTCTCTGGCTTTGCTTATACCTTTTGAATCAGGTTGGTAGATTAAATTATCCGGTGAGCTAAGTGCGGCTAAAATTTTATCCGCAGGATATTGAAAACGGCACTGCGTAGGGTTAGATTCGGTAAGATCCAGAATTTTCTGATTACCGTCGCGTAGGCTTTGTAAATTAGCCATTAACGGATTTGATGAGGAAGGCCAATTCGTCCGGTGGGAAAAAAACACATCTTCCGCCATACTAATTTTTTGCTCTGAGATTCTTCCTGTCTTTCAAAATATTGTCGATAAGAATATTAATGCGGTCCGTTAAAGGTGTGGCCGGGTCATCACTCTTGCGCACACGGATGTGTTTGCGCTCGCCGCCATCGATGATTGCATCCAATTCACGCAAAATTCTTCCGAAAGCGCCAACCATATCCCGGGAAACCGCGTAAGCCCACAGAAGGATCAATACCGCCAAAGACCCGAGCAAAAGAAATAAAACACTGCCCTGTTCGTTAATAAACTGCAAAGTCCTGGCTGTATCTGTAAAAAGGATCATATCCGCCATTTGCGGATAAAAAAAGTTCATAAAAATTAAAAGCACAGCAAAAATAATAACCACCGGGAAAAAAGCGACCGCCATTATGCGCCGGTGATATTTAGTCGCAATAAAATTAATAGAACGGTTATCTTTTGAATTAGCCATGGGGCCTCCTTTTGTAAAAAATAACTTTATATCCTAACGGATTTCGTTTTTGATTTGATCCAAATGCTTCTGCAGCCTGAGCAAATCTCTTTCCTTCTCTTTGACCGACTGTTCTAACTTAACATATTCAGATTTGGCAATCCACTGTGTTTCGTCTTTTTTCTTAAGTAACTGTGCATTTTCCTTTTTGAGTTCGCGCAATTCTTGTTGAAGCGATTCGCATTGCCCTTTATATTGCGCCGCTTCCGCTTCGGCCCTGCGCCTACGGTCATTAACACCGTCGAATTGGCCGCGAACTTCCTTTAACTCCTGATCCAAACGTAAATTGATCGTGTGTTCTTTGGCAAAATTTTCCTGAAGTTCCTGCAATTCCCTCTTAAATTGGTTTCTTTCAGAAGAAACTTTCGACATCTCGCCGCCTTCTTTTTCGAGCCACTGGCGCTCCTGGCTTAATTTTTCCTGAAGTTTGGCAAACTTGACTTTTTCAACGGCAATCTCCTGGTCTTTATCCCTGATAGTCTTTGTCAACGCACCCGTTTCCTGGCGCAAAGAATGGATATTTTTCTCTAAACGTGCAACCGTTTCTTCCAGTCCTTTTTGCTCAGCAGTTGGTTCCGTTTTGTGATCGCGCTCTTTCTTTACTTCTTTTTTACGCCCGGAGGGAGACGTCAGGACCTGTATTAAAAAAAGCAATACAAAAATAGCAATAGCGATAAGGATTATATTAGCAATCATAGAAGTTGTTTCATTTTACTATGGAGCCCATCGGCTTAACAATTATTTTTTCTTCCCTTGCCAAATCATTAAGCATCCGTTGTGCCAGCGTTGCCCTTTGCGTTTTATCTTTTTCAATAATCTCTATAAGGAGAACTTTTGCTTTATCCAATTCACCTTGTTGAGCATACCCCAAGGCGAGGTTAAATTTGGCGCCAAAATCCAGATCGTCTAAAAAAACAGCTTTCTCAAAATGCTTCACCGCTGTGTTTAAATTTCCTGCTTTAGCGTAAGCCACACCGGCATTATTATGCAACGTTGAATCCAAAGGGTCAATAACTAACGCCTTTTCATAGGAATCAATGGCCAATAAAGGATTCTGCATAGATTCGTAACTATGAGCCAAATCAAAATAAGCTCCCTTCATAAAACCCAAATAGATCCCTTCCACTTGTTTATTAGAAATTTTTTTAAGGTATGAGCTGAAAACTTCTAAAGCCTTTTGGTCTTCGCGCACAGCGCCTTCATAATTCCCTTGTTGATAATACGCCCGGGCCAGCAAAATATGCACCCGGCCAAGTTTTTCAAAGCGCAGCGTCCTTTCAAACAACGCCACTTCATCTTTCCAGTACGTGTTCTGCTTCACCGTCAAACCCAAACAAAGAAATAACACAATCACTAATATAAGCGTACTCGCTTGAGCATGTGTTTGTGGAAAAAACCTCTTTATTAAGTCAGTAGCAATTTTTAGTACACAAACAATCAATCCAGCAATGGGTAAATATAAAAAATGCTCGGAGGTTAAAATCCACGAATACTCATTGACCAAAGGAATAATATTTAACGTCGGCGCTAAAGTCAAAATAAACCAACCCAAACCAAAAATTAAAACCTTGCGCTGGTCATGAGACTGCTTTTTCAAATAGTAGATACACATGAAGGCAATCAAGGCCAGGCCCAATAACGGCAAAAGAAACGGCCGAAGGATATCCACGCTGCGGTAATAATGCAAATCAAAGGGAAAGAAGAAAACCTTCAAATACATAAGAAGTGTTTGCGGAATGGCTAAAAGCCTAAGCCAAAATTCCGCATTAAAAATAACCGAAAATCCCAGGGCATTTGCCAGCACGCATTTACGCAACGCCAGGTAACCGGCGAAAACAACTCCGCCGCCCAGCCAACGCAGCCGATGGGCAGAATGCGGCATCTCGCTATCTTTTCCGCAGCACAGTTCAAATAAGGCAATTAAAAATAAAACAGTCACCGCCTGCTCTTTGGCCAGTAGGGCAATAAAAAAGGCGAATAAAAAAAGCCCATAAAAAAAAATATTTCGAGATGTTTTCTTTTGCGCTGACAAAATATAAAAATAAAGACTCAACAGCCCCCAGAAAGAAAAACACAGATTCGATATCCCTGAAATACACGCGACAGCCTCGGATTGTACGGGATGCAATAAAAACAAAGCCGCCGATGAAAAGACAATCATTTTCTGCCCGGGAAAAATAAGCATAAAAATACAATAAACAAGAATGCTGTTGGCGATATGCGTCAGAATATTAAAAAGGTGATACCCGTGCGGGTTAAGGCCAAATATCTTGTATTCCAGGCGGTAGATGAGCTCCAACAAAGGGCGGTAATAGGTATTGACCACTGTTTCTCGGCGGAAAGGCGCAGCGGTATAGTTAAAAATAGAGCGCAGGCTCAACTGATCAATGGAAGGATTTTCCTGGATAAAAACGATATCATCATGAACGAACGGATGAAAAATGGCATTGGCGTAGGTGGTAAATCCCAAGAAAAAAAACAAGAGGACAACTTGCGGGAAGGAAATGTTCTGGATTCGTTTGCAAACCTGCCACAACGTTTGACATTCCCCTTATGGCTTTAATTCTTTTTTAAGCTGCTCAATACGTTGTTGCAGCATGGGAAACTTTTTATCAAGCACTTGTAGAATATTTTTGATGTCAGCAACCTTGGTAGCTTTAGCTTTTTCTTCCAGGTCAAGAAATGATTGGCGCATCGCTTTTGCTGAAATATTTCCCGACGCCCCTTTTAATGAATGAGCAATATTTTTAATTTTCTCCATATCTGACTTTTCAACCGCTTCCGTCAACTGTTTCCTTTTTTGCATATAATCGCTGGAGAAAATATCCAACAACTCCAGAAGAAGTTCTTTGTCGTCCTGCACCCTGTCTAGAAATTCCGGAAGATCAATTACCTCATCGCTCATATTATGTTCCTTTATTAATAGTGTTGGTTATTTCTTCAAAAAGTTTCTTGCGGTCAATGGGCTTGGCCACGTATCCGTCCATTCCGGCGTCGATACATTTCTGCCTGTCATCGTGCATCGCCCGGGCGGTAAGTGCGATAATGGGAATATGTTTTCCCGTGCTGCGCTCATTGTCCCTGATTATTTTCGTCGCTTCAAAGCCATCTAAAACCGGCATCTGCGCATCCATTAAAACAACATCAAAGTCTTTATTGTGCAATTTTTCGACGACCTCTTTACCGTTAACAACCGCTTCGACCATGCAACCTTCTTTCTCCAGCATCCTTGAAGTTATTTTCTGATTAACAAGATTGTCATCAGCCAAGAGGATTTTCAAATTCTTGAGTTGCTCCTTAAGGCGTTCTTCGCTGACTGGCCCAGCTTCCTGCCCCAAAAACACCCCGGACGGTTTTTGAGAAATAACAGCTTGTGATTTAATAAGAAAATTGAACGTGCTGCCTTTTCCCTCGACGCTTTCCACCCAAATGCGCCCGTCCATCATCTCAACTAAACGTTTACAAATAGCCAACCCCAAACCGGTTCCCCCAAAACGCCGTGACGTTGAAGAATCCGCCTGCGTAAAGATTTCAAATATCGTCTCGTGTTTATCTTTGGGAATCCCTATCCCCTGGTCGCTGACCGAGAAAAGCAAACTGACCTTGCCTTCACTGTCTTTGGGCTGGGCCTCTTGAACTTCAACGATAATGTCTCCCTTATGAGTAAATTTGATGGCGTTATTAATCAGGTTGACTAGAATTTGCCGTAATCTAACTGGGTCGCCCAAAACCAATTCAGGTACTTTCGGATGGATATTGGCTACCAAATTTAAACTCTTCTTGTGAGCGATGACGGATAAACCTTTGACAACGCTCCTGACAACATTGGGAAGGTGAAATTCGATATTTTCCAATGATATCTTTCCCGCTTCAACCCGGGAAAGGTCAAGAATGTCATTAAGCAACCCCAACAAATTGTCCGCCGCGTCTTTGGCGACTAAAAGATTTTCCTTCTGTTCCTTTTCCAAGTTTGTATCAAGGGTAAGATCGATCATGCCCATAATGGCATTCATGGGCGTACGGACCTCATGGGACATATTGGCCAAAAATAAAGACTTGGCACTGTTTGCTTCTTCGGCTGAAAGTTTCGCCTGGACCAATACTTCCTGAAACCTTTTCTGCTCGGTAATGTCCTGCAAAATTCCCACCGAACCGACAATTTTATTGTTTGAATCACGTAAAACATTAATCGACAAATCCACCGGAATAATATTACCCTTTTTATCCACCACTTTTGTTTCTAAATGGTGTTTCGATCCCATTTTGCGTATCTTTTCAGAACGGATTTTGCTCCATTCTTCATCAGGATAAAGAGTCTTGACCGGACGAAGGTATAGATCATCTTTTTTCATACCCAAAAGATGCTCGGTATATCTGTTCCATGAAACTATCCGCTCTTCTTCGTCGGTAAGCGTGATCGCCGCTGCCGAATTATCAAGAATAACGCGGATTTTGTTTTCATCTTCTTTAATCTTGCGCTCGGCCATTTTTTGGCTGGTAATATCCCGGATTATCCCGATAGAGCCCATAATATTGCCGTCCAAATCTTTAAGAATGGAAATAGAAAGATGGACCTCCAACGGGCTGCCGTCTTTTTTATGAATCAATGTTTCGATATCGGAAATGGTGCCTTTCTGGCGCAGCCGCAACCCGCGAATACGTTGCCATTCTTTGGCTGGGTAAAGATCTTTGACCGGCTTGTTAAAAAGGTCTTTTTTATCCATTGCCAACAATTTTTCGGCAAAAGGGTTCCACGCCACAATTTTTTCATTCTTATCGGTAACGGTGATGGCCGCCGCTGTTTTATTAAAAACGGTTTGGAATAATTCCTTGGATTCGATAAGTTCCTTTTCGTAGCTCTTCTGTTCCGTCTTATCCTCAACAACGACATCGACATATTTTACTTCCCCGTTTTCGCTGACGGCAGATGCAAACAGCGCGCACCAAACAGATTTTTGCAATTTGTCCTTCAGCCTGGCCTCAAATCCACTGACCACTCTTTCCGCGACGACACGTTTCATCAGGTTTTGAAATTTGCGCTGGTCGGCAAATAAATTCCTCACGCTAACTTTGGAAATTTCTTTAATTTTCAGGCCCAACATTCCCAACAGCGCGCTGTTGGCATAAACTATTTTTGTATTCTTGCCGATGGTACAGCGAAAAATCCCCACCTGCAGCTGGTTGACCAAATCTTCGAATTTAATATTTTGCTTTGCCATAAAAATTATTTCTTTGGAAACTTTATATTTCGGGATATTGCCAAAAGGTTAAAAAGGGTTATTGCCACTGTTAATGCAATCATACTTAAGGATAAAACCGTTGGCCACATCTTTTCAAACTCTGGCGCAAAAAAAACTTCCATCGCCATATACCTGAGGATAATGAGCGCGAAGATTACCGTTGAGGCAGTAACCACAAAAATAAATAAAGAAAACAAAGATGAAATCAAGACAACATTCAAATTGTAAAACAACAAATTGTCTTTCGCTATCTTGCTGGCCGCTATCCCGATACGCTCCATAAAATTACCTCATTTTATCACTAAAAATTTTCGCCAGATAATCTTTATTGTTTTTCTTAGTGGACAACGTCTTCGTATTTGCTCTTAACAAGTGGTATTTCTTTCTTTACTTCTTTGATGCGGTCCTCAAGAAAAGGATGGCTTTGCAAAATAAGCGGCATCCGCGGCCCTTTTGTTTCTCGTTGGAGCATTTCAAAAGACTCAATGAAACCATTGGGATCATAGCCACTTAAATAAGCATACTTCACCCCCAGCTTATCCGCTTCATATTCATCGTGACGGCTGTAGGCGGAAAAAATGACGTTCATCACCATGCCGGAAGTTAATTGAGCCAAGTCTTTGGTCGCCTCAGATTGCATTTGTCCCAAAATAAGGCTGCCAATAAGATTATAGCCTAGCGCTGCCTGAAATTTCTTTACCGTATGGCGGGCAGCACAATGGCCGATTTCATGCGCCAACACCGAAGCTATTTGATCGTCACTTGTTAATTTATCGTACAATCCTTTGTACATATAAATACTTCCGCCAGGTACAGTGAACGCATTTA
>CAZVZR010000013.1:0-48158 GCA_964630825.1 uncultured Planctomycetales bacterium
ATACCCGCCTTCGCGGCGTGACTTTCTGGTCATCGGCCAACCCAGCACTTCATTGACGGTCACATTGGCCCCACGAGAAATTAACAATTCTTCGAGCTCTTCCACCGGCGCAATCAATTTAGCCAGAATGATATCTTCAATTAAAACACCAAACACAACTCTATTATTAGCCAAGTAATTCATAACTAAAATCTTAACCGCAGTTGAAGCCTCATCGTAATTCTCTAAAACGCCAAAGGTGATAGCTTGTTTTAATTGGAAGATCGTCATTTGTTTTTCCTGAGTATCCCAAAGCGCCGCTTCATCCGAAGTAGGCTGCAACTGGGCCGCGCCCACAATGTTCATAATACGCATCCTCATCAAAGTCTCTTGGATTTCCTCTTCGCTGGCAAAATGTTGACGGACATGCGGGTTGGAAAGAAGTTTCCCATAAACAATCTTTGCAAACATATCCATATCGCCTTCCAGGCTGCCGGTGATGGTGCCGGGGATATGAATAGAGATCGTTTCGACAGTCGCTGGTCGCTGGTCGCTTGTTGCTAGTTGCTGACGAGATAAAACTTCCGCTTCTTTCGTCAATGCCTTCAAGAGGAATGTGTCTAACTCCTTGCGGATTTTTTCACCCAGTTCGATGTCTGTCCCTAATTCAATCCAATCGGCAAGATAATGGGCTTCTTCCGACAACTCAATATTGACTCTGGCAGAATCCCGCAGAACATAGTGTAAATCTGCGATTGTTAGATGCTCAGATAATGGCGCCGCTATTTGCGGGTATTGCTTAATTAATTTGATTAAAAATTCCGTATTCTCGGCAAAGAGGCGGTTGTTATCATACAAGAAAACTTCTTTCGCACCATTGACCGCTAAAAGTTGCTCTAGTTCTTCGGTTGGTAACTGAACCATTTTGTGATAAAGCGGCCCGCGCCATAAATAAGCTTCACTTAACATCGACGCATTCTTGAGCCGTTCAACGACCCCGCTAAAGCGGGGTTCGGTATCAACAGATATTATTTGTTGCGCTTGGTGAGCTTCTTGGATTTCTTGGATTTCAGGTGTTTCTTGCGGCACAACCGGATGAGAAACAACTTCAGTAGATTTCGGTAAAATCATTAGAGAAAGAATTTCTTTAAGCGGCCGCTGTTCACCTCGAGAGGCAAGAAGCTGATCCACTTCTTCTATCGGCGCTAAATACTTAAAGAAAATAAGGTCAAATATATCAAAGGTAGCGCCAGACTGACCAACTACCATCACATAGGATTTGACGGTTGTAGACGCTCTGGTTAACTTATCCTGAATAAGCCCGATTATTAAATCCCGAAGGGCGGTTGCCTCGTCTCCATTGGCCCTCCTCCATCCTTCTTCTTCCTCTGTAAAATTTAATCCGGCTCCGTTTACGGCTGTAATGATGCGCATTTTCATCAAAAGGCTTCTTCTTTTTTCTGCATTTTCCCGCATGACCGCTTCAAAAACTTCTTTGGCAATCTCATTCATATCGCCTTCTAAGCTGCCGGTTTTGCTTCCAGGAACATGGAAGATAAACATGCTTGCTGCCAATCCCGCGCCGGTGAAAGGTAAAATGCTTATCAAGCTGTTCATTAAGGCAATAATAAAATTCATAATTCTCTCACCATACCCAATTTGATTATCTTGCGGCAGCGCGAAGGCAACAACACTGTCGCCTGCTTTACTAAACATCTGCGCGTGCCCGCCGGAAGAAATGACGACAAACTGACGGCCGCCTTTCTTGACGCGATAGGTCATCGGCGTTGCCTGGCCGCCGGCCGGAAGGCGCCCCTTCCAGAGTTCAACTCCGGTATCCTCATCGAAAGCGCGTAAATAATTATCCAAAGCCGCGCCAACAAAAACCACGCCGCCTTTAGTTACGATCGAGCCGCCCATGTTCGGTGTTCCCCACGGCATCGGTATGCTTAACGGCGCCAAGTCTTGGGTGGTCCCCAGTGTTGATTTCCAGCGGACTTCCCGTTTATTGAAATCAAACGCCGTAATAGTCCCCCATGACGGAGCGTTACACGGAATACCCAGCGGGGACAAGAGCGTTTCGAATTTCCCGACATACGGTGTCCCTTCCATTGGCAAATGCTCAATATGGTTTTCATAATCAGTTTTAAAGTTTGCTTCCGGATTTTCGCGTGGAATAAGTTTTATCGTGTTGGCCACATTGCTGGCATTGGCAATAAGGATTTGACGTGCCGGGTCCCAGGCCACGCTTCCCCAATTTGATCCACCGGCCGTTCCCGGATAAATAATTGTTCCTCGAAGACTCGGTGGTGTAAAAATCCCTTCGGAGCGCATGGAAGAAATAAGACTTGCACATTGATTCCGATCCCAATTCAACATTAGCGGTATTCCCCATACATTTAATCCCCAAGCGTCTTGCGGCTTTAACATCTGCGGCGCCAAGGCCGGCGGCCATACAGGGAAAGGCTGTGTCGGTGACGTAACTTCTCCGGGAACATCGGTCTGCGGAACCGGACGTTCTTCAACGGGAATAAGTGGTTCTCCTGTTTCACGGTTTAAGACAAAAATATTTCCCATCTTCGTAGCCTGGATAACAGCGGGAACTGATCGGCCTTCAATTTTCAAATCAACCAAGACCGGCTGGGAAGCGACATCATAATCCCATAAATTATGATGAATAGCCTGGAAACTCCAAACCACTTCACCTGTTTTACCGCGCAAGGCCACGGTGCTATCGGCATAATGGTTATCGCCGATGCGTTTGCCGCCATAAAAATCCGGTGACGGGCTGCTCGTCGGCAAGAAAACCAAATCGCGCTCCTGATCAGCTGATCCGACCGACCAAACGTTGGCCGCACCGGTAACATCCGCGCTGTTTCCGGCCCAAGATGAACGCGCAGGATCAGCAGGATTTCTGGGGATTGGGTCCCAGTTCCAGCGGCGAGCACCGGTGCGCGCGTCAAAGGCCTGGACAACGCCTTTAGGCATATCAACACGCAAATTCTCCGCTACTGATGAACCAATCACCACCACATCACCGACAACAACCGGCGGCGATGAAACACCGTATTCGCTTTTATCTTTTGCGCCCACGTCTTTGGAGAAATCAACCTGGCCATTGTCACCGAAGTCGCGGTCAAGGCGACCCGTGTCAACATTGATGGCCACAATGCGGGCATCGGCCGTGGCGACAAAAATCCTGCGCCCTTTAGCCCAATAACTTACGCCCCGGGAATTGAGGTTAAATTGGCCTTCGGTAAGATCAGTCTTGGGATCAAACCGCCATCGTTCTTTGCCGGTCTCGGCTTCCAGCGCAATAACATAATTTCGAGGTGTTGAAAGGACCAACATATCGTCCACTAGAATCGGTGTGGCTTCAAAGGCATGGTCACGGCCTTTGACGGCTTTATCGCGTAAATCACCGGTATGGTATTCCCACGCGATTTCAAGATTATTGACATTCTCCGGCGAGATTTCATCCAAAGGTGAATACCGCGAGCCGCCGGCATCATTGCCGTAAGCCGGCCAGCCTGACAATTCGTCGTTCTTAATATCTAATTTCTGTTTGCTGGAAAGTCCGGTAGGCACAAATAAAATACTCAGCGCACTGATAACCGCGAGCTTACGTCTAGCCTTTCCACGGCGGCGCGGTATAAAGGCCATCAAGACAATACTTTTATTGGCCTGGTTCGATGAAGGCAGTGAATGAGGTTTTTTAACCAGCATGCCACTGCCCAACATCCCATTTTGATAAAGTTGATCCTCCATCGGTCGAAGATCACGGCGTAGCAGTTCAATAACTTTTTTAACAGAATGCGTTCTATCTTTTAATAATCGTTCGTATAATTCAGAAGATACAACGGGAGTAGCAAAAGATGTCCATGACCAATTTTCCCTTGAACCATCTGGATTTACATGCCGGCCATCCGCACCGCCAAAGATATCCACACCCCAATTAGAATAAGATGACCTTTCTTGTCTCAAGAGATCGACTGCCGCAACAACCAGGACATTATCAAATCGTGGATGCTTAAAGAAACGCTCATGCCGATTGTTTCCAGCAGCAACAACGAAAACGACTTCTTGTCGTCCCAAAATCTCCACCATGGCTGGATCTAAAACACCATTAACAAGGGACTTATCGCTTTCTCCCATGACGCTCATATTAACGACAATCGCCTTGTTGGGATTCTTCGCAATAAATTGTGCTAGTTCACGCCAAACATAATAAGCTATACTTTCAACAAAATCTTTATTAGGCACGCGGTGTTTTTGTGCATACCTTTCTATGGCACCATAATCAACAAAAGTTACATCCCAAGGTGTCTGCGCTTGCCCAAAGGCCTTAGCCTGCTGCAAGACTTTCGAATAATGTCTATTATCATCTGTATCAATAAAAATATAAGCCACCTCTTGCCTAATACGTTGCTCCGGAAGAGTATGGACCATGACCAATTCATACTTAAGCGTCGCACACCCACAGAAAAATACTGCTGCAAAGATAGCTACATTCCTGCGTATTCTGTTCGACGTCCGGCCATGCCTGATACCTCCCACTAAATTGCGCCTAGCGAATCGGCGTAATGGCACAAAGCCCATAAAGACAAAGCTGTTATTGGCCTGATGCGAGGATGGCATTGAGTGCGGTTCTTTAACAAGCATGCCGCTTCCCAATAGCCCTTGCTGGTAAAGCGAATCATTCATCGGTTGAAGATCATGACGCAGCCCCTCAATAATTTCTTTGACGGAATGTGTTTTATCTTTTAATAATCGTTCATACAAATCGATGGATACAACGGGGGTGGCAAGCGACGTCCAAGAAATATCTTCTCTGGTTCCATCTGCTTGAATAGATCTACCATCCGCTGCCGCAAAAATATCCCCACCATAGTTAGAAAGGCTTCCTTTACTTGTTGTCAAAGGATCTGCCGCCGCAATAACTAAAACATTATCCAAGCGCTGTTTAAAGTAACGCGCATGGTGATTGTTTCCAGCCGCGACGACAAACACGACTTCTCGGCGGCCGAAATTCTCTACCGCCGACAGATCCAGAACTCCGTTAATAAGATTCCGATGGTCTTCGGCAATCATGCTCATATTAACCACAACCGCTTTATTAGGATTCTCATTGATAACTCTCTCTAATTCACTCTCTACATAACCGGCTGTCTTATTTACTAACTCGCCTACTTTTCCATCCTGCATGGCTCTTTGTTCTAACGCATCATAATCAATAAAGGTTAAATCCCACTTTATGCCTAATTGCCTAAAATTTTTAGCCTGCTGCAAGACTGCGGCATAATGCCCTGCTTCTTTTCTATCAATAAAAACATAGGCCACATTCTTATTAATACGCTGATCCGGAAGAGTCTGAACAGCGATCATATTAAATCTCTTGTTTGGTTCTTTGACCAGCATGCCATTGCCTAAAAGCCCGCGTTGATAGAACGGATCAGGCATAGGTTGGAACTCACGGCGTAAATCTTCAATGGCATCCTTAATGGATTTAGTCTGATCACTTAATAACCGTTCGTATAAATCAACCGACACAATCGGTGTCGCGAAGGAAGTATAGGAAGCTTCTTCTCTGGTTCCATCTTCGTGGAGAATTCTGCCATCGGCCGCGCCAAAGATATCCCAGCCATAACTCGAAATTTTTGCCTTAGTTCCGGTGTGTGGATCATCGGTCGCCGCAATCGCCAGGACATTATCATAACGCGTATGATTATAACGGCGGGCCACGTGATCATTGCCGGCCGCAACAACAAAGACGACTTCTTTCCGGCCCAATTCTTCAACCATAGATGGTTCCAAAGTTCCCTCGACAAGATCATTATTGTCTGCCCCGACACTCATATTGATGACAATCGCTTTATCCGAATTCGCCGCGACGAATTTCTCTAATTCAACGCGAATGTTAGATGCTAGCCGTTGAGTAAATTCTTTGTCCGTGTATTGTTTATGCTCATCGCTGACTTTCTGCACCAACGCGTCGTAATCAATAAATGCATTTTTTAAGTTTCCACTCAACCTTGAATAATGTTTGGCCTGTCCTAAGGTGGACGCATAATGACCGTCGGTTTTGCTGTCAACATACAGGTAAACCACATCTTTGCGGATACGCTTTGCCGGCAGAGTTTTGATCATCGGCGACAAGGTCATTTGTTGAGCACTTTTAACATCTACAAAATTTTCTAATGGAAGAGAAATGGTAGGAGCTTGAGTAATGCCTAATTCGCTTAATCGTTGTTGAGGAGCAGGAACGATGGGTTCAGCATATCTAACCATCGTAATACTAGTTATAAATGCTACAGCCAAGATGAATATAGTTATGAACACGGTGTTCGGCGCGCGGGCTTGATTTTGCTTGCGCTGCATCACGACTTGAATGCCCCGATAACCTAATCTCCACAGATCTTTCACCAGCTGCGGTATCATGGTGATTAAAACGATTCCGCTTTCTTGACGATCCCCATTTTTGCCAAGTCTTTGGAAGAATTTCCGCAGTAACGGGGCAACGAGTTTGCGGGAGCCGGTGGTGGGCTTAAAGAAGGCGCGGGTTGTTTCGGAATTAAATTCCTTAAACTTGCTCGTGGTATCTTCAAGCTTAAGCGCGTTGTCCCGGCCGTTGTCATCGCTTAAGAATGCGGATATTTTCTTAACCAATGCTGTATCGGCGGAATAAACGACTAATTCGCGCTTAAATTTGTTATTGCCGTTTCTGTATTTGAGCATCACCACAATAAGGCCTAAGCTCAACTGTTGACGGCGTTTTTCTAAGGCTTTGACAAAATTCCCCGGCCTAGCCATCAAGTCTCCCAGCGAGAGGCCATAGAATGATGACATGCCGTATTTCACACCATTTTCTTCGTATTCCTTATAATCTTTCCTTAATAATTCCTCCATCGTCTGGCCGGAGGAATCCGCTTTTGCAGCATAAAGTTTTTCATACGCGGCGCTGCGGCCAATCATCATTAATTTTTCAGCAATAGAAATGTCTTTGGTATCGGCATTTTCCAAATTATTTGAATCGATCAGGATCGGGCCAAGGAGGAATTCCGCAAGCTGAGCATCTTTGGCCAATAAATCTTTCTTTAAAAGTTTTTCGGCAACTAACGTCGCACCAGAAGCAACGCCTTCGATGGTTGTTTTAACATCCTTACCATAAAAGGCTTCGCTGGTTTGATGATGATCGATAATCTTCACCACCAAAGGTTGTAAATTCACTTGGAAAGTAGCAAGATGGTTATGGTCCACCAAGGTCAACTTAACCTCAAATCCCTGACGGCGTAAAGCTAAGAGGTCCACCTGATCCCTAAACAACAAATGTTTCTCTTTAATATCAAATCGTTCTAACCAATAAACAACTTCACGGCGCAAACGATAATCTCCGCGAGGAATATTAATAAGTGGCACATAAAGGTTCGGCGCTTTAATCCGGCTCTTTGCGTACGCGTAAGCAATTGCTGAGACTACTGAATCCAAATCAGCCGATTGATTGCCCATCACTACATTAACAACTGGTTTGTCTTTGCGTTCTTCATTCAACTTGCGGATGGTTTTCTTTGAGTTCTGAACGAATAATGCCAAAGGCGTTATCGCTAGTTCCAGGCCATTTAAACCTCCCATCAATCCAGAGATAGTGGCCACACCGATTAACAAAGCTAATAAGATTAAAAGGTTGGTCGCTGATTTTTGAACACCATTTTGGCGTACACGGATATCCGCTTTCTCTTTAAGCACCGTCGGCAGGACAGTCGCTCCGGCCAGGCGCGGCTTTTGTGCGCCTGATTTTAAATCGCCAAAATTAAGCATCGAGAACGTATGCGGCTTTAAGGCCGGATAAAAACTCAGATCATAAATGGCGCGGTAATTCTGTTCTTCTGTGGCGTATTGGGATATTTTTTCGATCTGGGCGAGTTTTTGTTCGAGTTCGGCAAAGGCGGCGGCAAAATCAAAAACCCGCTGGTCATAGTAAAGCGGATTATAGCCTTCGTTATTAATCATCTTCTCTGCTGCTTTTAACAATGCGCTCTGGTTTTGGATAAATTCTGTCGCTTTCTTCTTACTTGCCGTATCTAACATCCTTTCCTGGTCGCTGATAGTATATGTGCTTTCAAAAGCCGGATTAAAGCCGCGCTCTAAGCGGTTCTTTAAAACTTGATAAGCAACAACCTCTTCCCAAAGTGTCTTGATTAAATCGTCTTCAAATGCTTTTAAGTTTTCTTTGGTAATCGTCGTATTTTCATCTAAATAAAATCTCTGGAATCTCTCCGGATGATTTACTAACGGCCGGCCGCCGTGTTTGATGGAAAGATATTCATTTAAGAAAGTATTAATCCAAACAGGGAAATTAGTTAAATCGATTGTGCTGTAATCATCTTTCTTCCCGCCTAAGAAATCCCAATACGTTAGTTGAATCGCGTAGCCAAAGTAATAAGCAAACGTGGCCAACGGATCACGCTCATTGTAGAGGGCGATTTGACTGTCCTCGTCGGTAAAATGCCCAACACGATTACCGTTACGGTTTGTTAAATAATTATCAATTGTTGCATAAATGTTATCCGGGTTAGGAGCGATGTGTACATTGGCATAATATTGACCTAAGATCTGGGCGACATTAGTCGCGATGGCCTGTGTCATAATTTTTGTATCATAATCGGATTCGATGCCGTAAGGCATCCAACCAACGCGCGCGGTTGACGGCACCGAGCGCCAGAGTTGTTGGAATTCCATATCCGGATAAGCACGGTAACTAAACAAAATACGTAAAGGCGCACGAGCGGTTCTGCCTTCATCATACGCGCTAGTTCCCTGCATTTTTAAAACTTCGAACGGTGAGGCTTCACGTGTATGCCCAGGAACCTGCGGAATATTTGATTTACTTGTTCTGGCTTCTTGAGCAACACTCACTGTAAATTGAGCGAGCACATCTTCACCAGATTGATTCAATAACTTCTCAATGCGCCCATCAACGACAATTGCTTTATAACCTTGAACTAAGGTGTTACGTTTAACTTCATTTTTATATAATTCAACCGTACCGATTGCTTCGTTTGTACTTGTCTGCGTGAGCGTATAGACATCATGAACGACACGGCCGCCCTGCACAACACGGGAAGTGTCAACATACAACTTTGCCGGATCAAGCGCTTGATGTGGACCGGCGGCCTTGAGCATAATCACATGTTCGTCACCGTATTCGGTAGTGACGACCACCGGCTCATTGGCCGCCGCGTCCATTAGAATGCCACCCCGGCCCCTCGCCACGGTTGAGGAGTCCAGATTGACATCCATTAATAAATAATATTTATCCTGTTTCTCGCCTTTGAGCGTCGATAAAATCTTTCCTCTGGCAAAAATATTAATAAGATCCTGCCGCAAGCTAAAAGGCAACTTCATAAATTCCGGATAAAGTTCAGGCGTGATCTCTTTGGTATCAACCAAATAAAGCGGAACCTTGGCCATAAATTTACTCCACAATGGAGAGGCTGCTGTATTCTTGCCACCCATTGCATCTTTCACCCACTTAACCGTCTTTGCCCGCGAGAAGCCTTTAGGATCTTCGATCTTTGTCATCTTGCCATTTTGATCCTGAATAAAAATGGTAAACGGGACAAACTCAAGCTTTTCGCCTGTGTTGGGATCACTCATACTATCTTCGTAAATGACAAACGTCCCTTCCTGATTATGATGTTCGATACGTTTCTTTTCTTCTTTAACAGCTCCCTGATCTTTAAGATCATATGTTCTCTGTTGAATTTCAATGTGGTAGCCATAACGTTGCTCGGCTTCAGTCATTTGCGTTAAATCAACCTCGCCTGTTTTTGTTGACCGGCCGCTCAAAGCTAAATCTGGACGACGATTGGCTTTGATTAAATCTTTCTTAAAGTCAATCTGTTCTTGCGGCGCCAGAATTTCTGCATACGCACGGTCAAAATCATGAACGAACTGGCTGAGTTCATCTTTGACATACAAGAGGCTATACAAAATGCTTTGCACATTGTTATCTGTGAACGAAACGCTTTGTAACACACGCGCCAAGGCGCCGGCTGTATACGGTAGCTCATCGAGTCCGTCAATAAATCGTTTTCTCTGTGGCTCAACGACATTCTCTGATATCACACTTTTCGCACGGACCATCTGCGAATATTTTTTACTGGTTACATTTGTCCTGGTTTGATCGATGGCCTTTAAATGATTTAATTTCCCCTCACGGAAAACCGGGTAACTGAGCGTTCCATTAAATGCGAATTCGGCATACTCGTGTTTTCTTTGGAAATAAGATTTCCTTGCTTCAATAGCCGGCTTTTCATTATCTTTAACATATTGCAATTCCAATCCTGCCTTAAGTAACCCATAGCGCGTTTCATAATAATTTAAGAACGCATTATGATCTTTTAATGCCGTAAGATATTCCAACTTTGCCTCAACAAATTCTGCAGCCAGATCATATTTTTTAGATTTAAATCCGGACAAGAACTTTTCTTGCAATGCGGTAACAGCAGCAATTCGATCATCAAGTGTAATTGATCTCTTTGATTCTTTAATGTGCCCTTTGCCGTAACCGATAACTTTCCAATCAAGCGCCAAGAAAACTTTTATTTTCTCATCCGATAAAATATTCTGGGTATCAATGATCATTCGGCCTTCTAAACCTTGCATCTTGGCGCTTAATTCAATCGGATCCAAGCCCGGATAAGGTTCAACTAACACAATTGCGTCCATACGCGGATTAACACGGTGGATGTCTTTGGTCTCGATGACATTCATGCCATAACGACGAGCTAATTTTTCAAGCCTGTTGATACCGCCACGATATCGGTCTTCGACTTCCTCAGCAATGCCCATGTGTTTCTTTTCGCTGTCTTCAAAATGCAACTGCGCGTTGATAACGCCGAGCTGAGCCTTTTCAAAACTAATCCCCCGGCGCAGGAAGTACGGCAATAAATAATCATAAACAATTCTTTCCGCCCTGCGCTCCATGAGTTCGAGCGCGCGGATACGGCTCTGGAAGATTTCTTTTACTTCCAAACGGTTCAAGCCGCGCAGGTAAAGGTTTTGCATCAAGCGTTGTAACGCGTGGGTATTTTTAAATCTTTCAAACAACATCCCCGGAATGTGTGTTATTGTACGGCGTTCCACAGGGCGAGCTTCATAAATACCATAAGCAACACGGAAGCCGTCAACGCCTAACGCTTCCGCCGGCGGCATAAAGGACGCGCTTAATTCAGTTTGTGCGGCTTCCCAAGCGGCATCGATATCGTCTGCAAACGCTTTTTCTTCATCGCTTGTTTCCGGCACATAAACACGTTGGCGTTCACGTGGCAGGAAAATTTCATCCGTCAAGTCTTCCAAATCTTCCGTCAATTCTTCTAACCGGCGATTGATATAAAGATAACCAGAGACTTTGCTTTCAATAGGACGGTTCTTCTTAAGTACTGCAGCAAATACGCCAGCCATTTGGCCTAATTGTTTGAGCAAGCGGATAATTTCTCTTACGTGAGGAATCATCACTTTGTCATTAATTTCTTTGATAACTTGTTCTTTCTGTTCAGGCGCCGATACAACAACTTCGTTCTCTTCTGCTTCAAGCCGCGCCAATTTTTGTCGCGCCACAACATGGGCTTTTTGATAATCAAAGTCTTCTGTTTTGTTTGACAATATCAAGAGTTCCTCAATTAAAGCCCGGGTCGCTTTGATGCGATCGTCTTTTGTAATTTCTTCTCTTAATTTATTAATATGGCCTTTACCAAAGGCTACAACTTCAAAACCTAATGCTAAAAATAATTTGATATCGGCATCTGAGAAATAATCAAATGTATCGACAATGATACGGCCTTCAGCGCCCAGCATACGGGCAGCGATCTTTACAGGATTTAAGCCTTTAAAAATAGTAACGTTGCCTTCGGAATCAACGATCGTGCGGCGGCTTTCCGGTTGGCCTTGGCCGATGTATTGGGTATGCGGGGCGGCAAAGACAAGCGCAGTCATCGTTGGCTTGATAAAGTTAAGATAACCTTCTTCATTCGGCTGATAGTCAATACGCAATGAACGTAATGCATGTTGGTTATGCAAGCGGTATGACCAATCGGTGGTGTCGTACTGATTTAAGTCTTGAATTTCCGGCCAGCGGCGGGCAAATGGATCCGTAGCCTCAACAACCATTCCATAATGGGCTGCTAAAACTGCCAGACGCTGAGCTCCGCTCCAGCGTGTATCATCAATATTTTCTTTATAAGCTATACCAAGAATTCCTAAATGCGTGCCTTCTAACGCAATGCCGCGTTTAATAAAAACAGGCAAAATATATTTATGGATAACCTTTTCCGCCCGGTAATCACTGACCTTGGAAGCAACCAAACGGGATTCAAACATCCTTAAAAGTTCAATTTCGCTGACCTTAAAATGCTCACGCAAAGCGACAAACATAAAAAAGAGATCTTTCGGAATACAATAACCGCCGACTTGAATGCCCGGAATATGTTCCATCATTTGGCGTTCTTCAAGTTTGGTTGCAACGATCTTACGGACCACGGCAAAACCGTTGAAGCCCATCTCTTCGGCCGCTTCCATAAAGGCGCTCATAAGCTCGAGCTCGCCGTAATACCACGCGTTATCATGAACCTTCGCGGCCTCAGAAATAACCGGAGAATCGACCATTCTGTATTTAAATCCGACATTTGAAAAATATTCTTTCAGTTCGTCAGCGGCTTTAGGTGTGACACCAGCAGCGATGCGCGGGAATTCGCGTAAGGTCTGCAGCCATTTGATGCCGGGCTGCAAAATCTGCGGTGAATAAGCAATCTTGGCTTGATGGCCTTCTGGTACATCACGTCTGTTCTTAAACTGTCCTTTAATAATCGGTGCGGCAATATTTTGTGTAAATCCAGGGAAAGTGGTGCTTTCAATAAGAATCAACGCATCTTTGTTAGCGAGGCGGCCAATATTCTCTAATAGCTTTTCGGTTTGTTCTAATTGGGCGAATGATTCTTCCAGGCGACGGCCGAATTTATAAACATGAACTTCTGTCTCAACAAGAATAATGTCGGAGACGGCCATGACTTCCGCCAAGAATGTTGCCCGGATGTTTCCACGAATCTTAGCTTCTTTTAAGACGCGATCCACGCTTTTATCTGAAGTGTTAATTGGGGCCTTGCCTTGATTGATCAAATGCATACGCGCGGTAGACGTGCCGGGACGTTGATAACCAATCACATAATATGGATATTCTCTGCCAACTTGGGCGTCCGCTGTAACGAGCATCATCGCCGTGCCGACATGGCCGATACCGACAGCAGTAACGATCTTACGGCCTAACGCACGCTGAACCGCAATCTCAGCCATTAACACGATGCGTTCTTGTACATATTCAGCTTCTGTTGCCGGAATAACATATTCAACACCGTCAATACCGCGTGATGTATCATCCATTTGATTATAAGTAACGCTGACCGTCGGTAACTTATAGGCGCCAAATTGGTCTTCACTTAAATCACGCTCTTCCCTAATATTACGGACATAAGCATCGATCGCCTCATCACCGCCAGCAATCAAACCTTCCAGAATATTTTTCTGATTTACTGTTTCCGTAATGCTTGTGACATGATTTAATTGTCGCGTGTCGCGTGTTACGTGTCGCTTTTTATTATTTTGTCTTAGCCACAATTCCGCCACCGCAATCACGCCTACAGCAAAAACAAGGGTTACCACATAGCTTGCGGCTTTATGTAACCAGGCAGGTGATGACGGTGTGAACTGGACGTGTGCAATGATAGCAGCTAACACTACCGCGGCAATGCCAACCATTGTGACTGTCGGCATTGAAATTTTTCCGGCGGTCTTATGCGATTGTTGTGTTTTCTTTACGGCGTAATAAATATTAAATGTCCGATCATGCCACATATATTCCACGCGTTTCCCATCAATATCCACCATCTGCGGCTGCTCGGAACGGGTTTCATTCGTCGTCCAGAAAAATCCAATCGCGCCTTGCGGGAAAACGGCAGGAGCTAATTTATTATGGCGTAACCAAAGCTTACGCTCGCGGGTGGTTAGATCGCTTAAAGCTTCTTCTAAAATTTTCTTATTCTCCCTAACAACTTTTTCCGCCAACTCAATAAGGCGTTCTAATTTATCGTCGGTTAACGCACCGGTAAGTGGCGTAAAATGGCCTACAAAAATTCCCTGCATTTCGGCCAGCGGATTGGTTAACCCAACAATTTCTCCATTAGCGGAGAATGTTACTTCAAAAATCATGCCATTTAAGAAACTATCAAATTCCCCACGGGTCAGATGCAAATGGATATAAACTTTACCGTCATCATCAAAGAATAAGTGGGATATGACTTGTTGCAAATATTCGAAAGTGAAACGATGTCCAAATATATATGGAAATTCATTGGCCAAGCGTTTCCGGGCAATGGTATCGATAATGAGCTGACGTAATAAAATTGGCATATCCTGCGCCTGTTTTAATCCATGAACGGTTTCATAAGGAATTTCATCTCGTTTGTAATCTCTAATCATCAACGACTTGGCAATCTTTCTGAGCGTCATTTTTGCCAAGATATAAAGCGCCGCGATGGCCGCTACGCTCCAGAAGGTTATGCCAAAGATGGCAACAAAAATGTCCATCGAAATAAAGCCTTGTTTACGACGAGAATGAGTTGAAATTTTTGCACTGCTTTGTAAAATGGCACCCTTATACTTAGTTAACATCTTTTCGAATACTTGGGCAGCCTGTTGAGTAAAACGTGCGGAAATTAGCCCAAGAGAATTAATATCCTGATTGTTTAACTCCGCGCTTTGGATGTAGCTGACCATCGGTTGCGCGATCGAATTCAATTCATCCATGAATGAGTTCATCTCATCAACATCTTTCCCGCTTGAACGTTCGTATTGAGCCAAAATGATCCGGGCCATGCGCACAATGGCCAGACGCGTTTGATCCATCGCTGAACGGATCGCCGTTCCCTGGAAATTTCCGCCATGAAGAACACGGTTGCCTTCGACGTCAATGAGCGGATTATCCGTCGCTGAATTCATTTCAATATTAATCGTCTCTGTGGCCTGCAAGAGCGTTTCCATATGAACTCTCAAAGATTGTTTCGATAATTTCTGAGCTGATGCTGTAAGCCGATGAGTATCATAGAGAACAATCGCGGCTAAGGCATTGGCCACGGAAGTTCCATTAACCAGAGCTAAGCCTTCTTTGGGCCCAAGGACAATTGGTTCAATGCCGGCTGTCTTCAAGGCTTCATCGGCGCTCATGATACGGCCTTGATAACGGACCTTTGCCGACGGCATATTGATCAACACCGCAACAATATGCGCCAAAGGCACAAGGTCGCCGCTGGCGGTAATTGTTCCGCGTAATGGCACCAAAGGCACCATGTCTTCATTAAGTAACCTGGCCACCGTCTCCATTTGATTCCACTGGAGTGCTGAATACCCTTTGATATTTTGATTAATGCGTATCGCCATGGATCCGCGAACCGCCTCATCCGCCAAGTTTTCTCCAAACCCTGAACGTAAGAAACGAATAAGCTCTTTGGGCAATTTCAAAATTTCTTTAATTCTGACATCCGCGCTTCCGCCTAAGCCTGTATTGACACCGTAAATTAATACATTGCGCTCGATAGCGCCCATAACCCAACGCACAGAATCATTGACTCTCGTCTTAATATCGGCATTATTACTTAAGGTCGTCGTAACTTTACGTCGGGCGACCGCAACAACTTTAGCAATGTTAAGTTTGGTACCATCAGGACTAACCTCCGCAGCGGTTTTCATCTCACTAACCATCGCGCGGACTTGACCAAGATAAAAGTCTCGGAAGGCGCTTTCTGATAAATTATTTCTTTGTCTTAACGTTTCGGTATATTTAGTAACTGCAGGCTGAATTTCCGTGGATTTTTCTTCATATATTTGAGTGAGCACCTGTTTGATGCGGCCGTCAACAACAGCGTCAAATATTTTTTCCATTTCTGAGCCGGGATCAATTTGGGTCCGATTAAATTGAACACCCAAATTACCTCTAATAAATTCATACAAGTCTCTGGTCTTGCCTAAAAGATGTCCGGCACCCTGCTGCAACGCTTCTTCTTTCGCTGTTTTTAATAATTGAGCGAGTTCTTCCGCTAAAGTTTCCTTAAATAATTGACTGTAATAAACAGCTTCTCTCGGATCATTGGTCAATTGAACAACCGGCTCTTCTAAGACAACATAAATTTCTTCTAAAAGTTTTCTAAACAATGTCGGGTATTGCTGACTGGATTCAAAGGCGTAAGTAAACGGCGGTTGTGCGGCGGCAATCTTCTGTAATCGTTCAATCATGATCGGTGTAACGTGATGAATATTCTCGACGACTGTAGCAATGGTACGATCGACCGCGATCGCAATGGCAACCTGCGTTTCTTTTGCATAAGCCTGTTCAACGTTTCGTAAATCAATCGCCTGCATCAAGGCATATAACTGGCTGGCGAGCATCATTTGGACAAGTGAAATTGTCTTTTCTGTTTTTTCGATCGCATTTAAATCCGTGGAAGCCACCATAGACCTTAATTCGGACATATAAGAAGCGATCGCGATATCAGCGCCTTTTAAGCCAAAATCAAGCGACATATCGTCGGCACCGGCCAAGTTTGCTGGAAGATTATTGCTGAGATCTTTATTAACTATCTTTTGGTATTGAGCAAATACGATAAGGCCAATATCAACTAATGAGGCACGTAAATGATCCATGGCCACCGCCACATCCATCCCGCTCCCGACGTTCATCTTTCCTTTAATTTCTGTTAACGTTTCTACGACGGGACCAAACGACTGCGGCATAGCTCTTAGTGAATATCGATCTTGCGCTAAATAGCCTTCTTTCACATACTCTATTCCTTGGCGTTCATGACGGGCCAGCTGACTGCCTTCTAATAAATGAAGCACGTTACGAGCGGTTTCAATTTGTCCCGGATGCGGTTTTAATTCATGAATGAGCGGATCGAAACTTTGATCCGTCCCTAAAAGAGCTTCAACGCTTAACGCTGTTGTGGCTTGCGCCAAAAGAATTAATTGATTCGCACTTGCAATAATTTCCGCTAAAGATTGTTCGTTATTTTCGTTTACCTTCTCAGCGATCAATGCCTTCGGTTGCCTTCTCTTTCGCCAGAAATCGAAAATAAATTTTCCAAAAGCATAAGCAATAATCCCTATGCTGCTTGCAAAAAGTATCCGAGAGACAATAACTAACCAATCATCATCGGTACTATCTTCCTCAACAATAGAACCGTCATAACGCCTCTTTGTTTGTGAATCTTCCCCGTATACTTGCGGCGTCGCATTCTCCTTGGGTAATCTCGTCATGGCATTGATAAGTTGCCTGTTGGTAGGATTAACAATGTTGGTGGATTGATTAAGATCAGATTTTTTATTCACTGCTGGAAGCTCTTGCACATTCTTCAAAGATGATGAAGATAAATTATCAACTTCAATCCAGCCATAACCCATCCAGCCTTGTTGAAATTCATAATCATACGGCATGGGATGGGCCTGTCGGGCAAGCAATGTAATAACTCTCCTGGCGGACATCGTCGAATTCCAATTAAGTTCAAGGCTGATGAGCCCGCCGAAACGTGGCGCCGTAAATGATGTCCCGGGATATTTTCCAGCAGTCGTGGATATGTAGGTATCGTAACCTTTGCTTGCCCAGAAAATCCGTTCATAAACAGCGTCGGCATTACTTTCAAGAGGATTCATCGTGAACGGAATGGAAATGGTTAATTTATACCTCTTGAAAAGCCCCCAATTGGCCCGATCAAGATTCTGCTGAATAACATTCTTTTTTATTTGTACCGCTGAAATCGGAAGAATATTATCCAAGCGCGGATGTAAATAGCGGCGCGGGAAAGCGGCAGGGATGTTATCATTGGCCGCGGCTGGGACAAAGACCACCCCTTTCTTCCCTAAAGCGGCAACGTCATCGGGTAAAAATACGCCATTAACTAAATAGGACAGTTCCACGTCCGTTCCGCCAAAAGAAGCGTTAACCAAAAATGTGGTATCCTTGTGCTCATCGTACAAATGGTTAATTTCACTGATGATAGGTTCCAAAGGTATCTGGGCTTTCGAATCATCCAGTTCATAAATATCGATACCGTGATCTTGCGCCGGCCCCATCGCAATTAATTTCACTTCTCCGTCAATATCACGATAGATACGGCCAAGCTGATTGCCCAGGACTTTTACTGTCTCCATGGTTGATAAGTGTCCGTGCACTTTACGATCTGCCCCTTGCAATAAGTAATTCAAATAATCATCGTCCTTAGTATCGATAAACTTATCGACAATGATATATGCCACTTTGGGCCGGTTCAACCTGGTGGCCGGCAACACTAACGCCTTGGGAGGAATGAGATTGTTATTCTTCATGAATTTTAACGTGGCATCATCGCCGTAGAAAATCTTGACGGTGTCGAGAATATAAGGAATTAACGGGACATCCACATCGGTAGCCGAAACTGCATAGGCAGGATTAGAAACGAGTTCGTTTAATACTGCCAAATCTTTTTCTGCGCCTAAATCACCTATCGCGATAACTAACGCAATGCGCAATTCGCGCGGCTCTGATCCCACGACGGGAATTTCCTGATACAGGGCTTCCCTGGCATAATCACTGCCAATCTCGCCTAAAATTCCTGCCGCTAAGCCGCGGGAATAATTAAAGAGTTGAGTATTCTTCTTATCATCAGAATGATACTCTCTGGTGCGCAAAATTTCACCCAACAGATGGGCAAATTCGTCATTTTGATAAATCTCCGGTAAATCAGCCAAACTTTTGTACTTCAAACCCTCCAAATATAATTGCTTTAAAGTTTCATATTTTATTGCCAGGTCATTGCCTTTCAGTGACTCTAAATTGCCTTTAACATCCCCGACATTAACATTAAAAACCTGCAGCAACCGGTCTTTGACCGACACTTCTTTGATGCCGACATTATCAAGATAAACATCATAAGCACTCCTATAACCGTCGTTGTCTCTCGGATTAACACCACAAGCACTTAAGAAAGCAATACCGGCAATACTTAATAACGCCAGGAACGATTTAAAGAATCTGCTTCTGTTCGTTTTAATCTTTAAAGCATTTTCCAGAGGAACGTAAGCTAGATTGTGAGCTTCAGCAACTTTTTGATGTGTGATTTGGCCTTTAACAACGTTAAATCCAGGGACGAGTTCGGGGAAGATTTCAATGGCGACTTGCGGGCCCATGAGTAAGGCAACAAGATAAGCGAGCTTGGCGCGCTCGAGGCCCAAGGAAACTTGTTTCGGCAGGGCGCTGGGCATATTAGTGACGGTGAATCTACCAATTCCGTATTCATCCACCACAAACCCATCATGATATTTCGTTGCTTGTGAAACTTCAAAATTACCGCCTTGGTCAATGGCGATATCGGCATAAAATTCAAAATTCCCGTTTTCGACTAATTGCTGATAAAGTTCACGGTTGACCAATTTCGGGGCGGGCGCACCGGGGATAAGAACCGTACCGATGATAGCACTGGCCTCTCTCATCACCGGATGATCCCGTGGATTAGGTAACTTTAAAATCGTCATCCTCTCCACTAAACCTTCTTCTGCTGCTTTATTCTTAAGCTCATTGATACGCGCATCATTGACATCCGTCATCGTTACATCCGCACCCATCTTCGCTGCGGCAAACGCAGCCGCTTCACCCGAAATACCACCACCCAAAACTAGTACTTTCTTTCCTGTAATTGAATTAACCAAATCATGGGCAATGTTTGGATACACCTGGGCAGATTGCCTAAAGAATTGATCTAGTTCTTCCTCACTTCTTTGCCCACGATTCGCAAACACCGCATAACGTAATGAAGACAAATATCCGGCCGCGTCGCTCGCCGGTGCTAACACGGGAGTCTTCACAATCCCCTCTTGTGTTTTATAAATAATCGTTTCGTAGGCAATGGCATACTTAACTAATTCTTGCAACTTTATGGTGAGTTCCGGCATGTCAGCTAAATGAACATACGTATATAACATTTTATTCTTAAGTAACGGATACTCCCTTTCCTGGGGTTCTTTAATGCTGACCACCACGCCTTCTTTTGCTTCTTGGGCTTTGCGAGTGAATTCTTCGCGCGGCAGGACAGTAGCGCCAGCATCTTCATACTCTTTATCGGAATAATAAACTTCGCCCGTAGTGCGATTGATTCCGGAGCCGGCATCAACATAAATTGTGTTCAATACACCAAGGTTTTTTAACAGGCGTACGCCCACCGGTGTTAAGCCCATGCGTGCTTCGTTGGGCACCGCCGCGCGCGGAACGAATATCGGGCCGGCTTTCAATGCGACTTTGGCCTTAAATTTCTTTTGCAGGAATTTCTTTAACTCATCTTTTCTAAATAATTCCCCACCCCAACCTTCTTCCGCCCTCTTAATGACATTATCAAAATTAGTTTTAAGGGTTACGCTAAAAAGGACGAATAATACAACACCTAACAATATAAAAATATCCGCTGAATTGGGAATCCACAAATTCCCGTCACCTTTATCAACCAAAATCCAATCAACAACCCCACCATTAATACCAAACTCAAACCCATTAGAATAATACCCGCCAAGTATCCACCCTGAAAAAACAATCAAGAGCCTACTAGTATTTCCTGTACGCAAACGTTCTTTTAAAATCCATAGAAGTATAATTGTTGGCATTACACTAGTTAAAATTATAACTATTGGATTACGATAAAACAAAGCTAGAGCTGCTAAATGGTCTGCGATTGCTACTTGTTCGTGAAAATGATTTATAATACCAAAACGCGATCCTAGCCAAATGGCCTGATGATAAGCTAAATATTTAGTGACAATAAATCGAATCGCCTGATTTAATGAAAAAACCAAGAAGGCAATGCCAAATACTTTTAGGCGTAAATTAATGATCGCTTCTTTGGAAAACACATCATGTTTCGTCCGTAAGTTGTGGATGGCTGCTATTGCGAACGCCCCAAAGACAAATGTCAAAACAACAAAACTCCCAACCAAAGATATCGTAGCTAAAGCAATAATAACGACGCCGCTTAACGAAAAGACCATTGCTTCTAATAAACCAATTCCGCGTTGGTGTTTAGCATTAGTGGCAGGTGATACATGGGACGTGGTACGGTCCTCAGCTTCACGTAGACCAACCGCCAACGCTTCCATTGTCGCCCCCGACATGCCGCCGTAATTGCTGAAGCCTTCCATAAGGATTCCGTAATTAGCAAGTTTCTCATAGACGGCTTGATCGTTTACGGCAATAAAACTGCTAACCGGCGTATGGGCATCGGCTTCGCCATCAACGATAATCGCGTCGAATTGTTGAGCAATTTGCCCACGGCCCGTAAAATAGCTCATATCCCCATAAAGCTGTGTACCATATTCATTAGCCAAAGCGCGCAAGGCTGTAAGGTCTTCCACTGTCAAACCTTCGATAGATACAAGAATACCGTCTATCTGATCACGGTAATGTTTAAGATAATAGCGAGCTAAATCGATATCGACAGAGGAAACTCTTTCTTGGTTAGATAACGTAGCAATATTAACTATTTCAACACCCTGATGATGAAGATGAATACGAAGAACATGATTGATCTGGTTAGTTAAAACAATCTTGGCGGGTTTAAATGATTGTGTAATGAGGATGTGGGCGGCCCCATTGATATCGTGGGCTGGGACAACATAACGGAAACCGAATAATTCGTTAACTGTCTTTTCTAATCGTTCAAAACTTTCACTGCCGGCATAGGCTTCATCGGCTTCGTCGGTGGCTTTAATTTGCGCTTCCATCATCGGCGGCGCGCGGATAGCCGGAGCCTGGAAGTATGTTAACAAGGCAACAATAAAATCTAAGAATAAAATCAGACGTTCTTTAAGAACGGTGAACGTTAAATTGATTTTGACAACCGTTGCCTTAAAGAATTGCGGCGGCTGAATCGGTGCCAATGTCTCCAACGCATTCATAAAATCGTTATTGGCTTCTGTTCCAGATTGCATAAACGGCGGAACTTTAAACGTTGAACTAAAATGCCGCAAGACTTTCGTTTCACGGTCAAATTCAAGTCCACTCAAGTGACGGTGGACTTGTTCGTTGGCAAGAAGCGCCTTAATCCGAACAAATACTTCAATCACATAATCAAGATGTTCTTTATTGTAAGCTCTCGTCGGAAATGCCAAACGAATCAATTCTTTGTCAGCGCCAAGGAGGCTTCCGACTTCAACCCCTCTGACACCAAAAACAAGAAGTAAGTCCGCCACGACCTGCGCCGGGAATCCTTGTTGAGGAATATTGATTCCATATTGTTTTAAGAGTTCATCGGCTTTGACAAAAACGCCGTGCCCGCCGATCGGCCGGATAAGCGGAATTCCTTGGGCATGAAGCGCCTCGCCGAGATATTTGATTTGACCGAGATGATACGCTAAATAATCTTCGTTAATGCCTTCGCGTAAACCAATTGCTAAGGCCGCCATGTTGGCGGCGGAAAGCGCTGACTTCCCTTCCATTAAATCGGCATATGCCAATAATTTTTTGTACAACGCTTTGTCGCGCAGCGCTAAGAAGCCGGCCATCGGCGCATGCCCGTCTTTCTTGGCGCTCATCTGCACAATATCAAATTGATCCATCATTTCCCGATAAATGCTTTGAGTGGATCTGTTTTCATAACCTGCTTCTCTTTGTTTAATGAACATGGCGTTCTGGCTGGAGCGGGCAATATCGCCGATGAAGGTAACGCCAAACTCATTGGCTAATTGACGGACCGCTTTTAAATTAGCCAATGAAACCGGTTGTCCGCCGCCGGAATTATCCGTGATGGTTACCAGGATATAAACAATTTTATTTCTGTTGGCGACTAAAAACGCCCGTAAGGCGCCGACATCAACGTTGCCCAAGAATAATTTATCATTGGCGTTAAAGGTGCGGATCATGCCGCCGCGATGCTGGATGTGGGCGGTGGTTGTGTCAAATACATGATTGCCAACGACCACATGCCGTTTGACATGGAGGACATAGTTCAACACTTTTTCAGATGCACGGCCTTGATGCGTGATGATGACATAATCAAAACCACTCAATTGTTGGATGGTACGGACTACCCAACGATGCGCTACGCGGACAAACAGCGGATACTTGTTGAAGAACCGTGTTGCTCTTCTTTGCAGCGTGCTGATCGCGCCGGTTCCGGAGTCCGTCAAAAAGTCGATAACAACTTTGACTGATGGGACAAAGAAGACATTTAAACCCGCCTTGGCCACAATGGCTACTCTTTCGGCAAAACTCAAATTTTCTCTCTTCTGCAGACGAACCACGCTCAATGGTTCTTCCGGGTACGACGTTACATGACGATGATCGATATACTCATCTTCATTGGCAATATTTTCGTCATTTGTTTCTGAATCTTCTGATAATAGGGTGCTGGCCCCCGTTGTTTTTCGCATATCGATGAGTTTGCCAGGGTTCATAATTCCTCTCGGATCCAGAGACGCTTTCAATCCGCGGATGGCTTCTACACCTTGAGGCCCTAATTGTTCAGCCAACATTTCGCGGTGCATCAAACCGATCCCATGATGGTGACTGGAAGCACCTTTTGCTTTTCGAATGGCTTGATTAGCCGCTGCTTTAATATGTTGCCATTGCGCTATTTCTTCACCCGCATTTTGTCGGGTAATAAATGTAAAATATAAAGATGCGCCATCGATATACGAATGCGATAAATGTGTTAAAACCAATGGTTTTTGGCCGTTTACTTCAATAGCCCGTTCAATGGCGGCTTGTACAGCGCGATAGATCTGGAAATAATCTTTATAATTGATCGATGTTTCAAGCGTATCAACAACAATGTTTTGATCAAGCAGCATGTCGCGCAGATAAGGCAATTCAAAGCGGCGTTTGTCATAGCTCCATCCGACCATGGGGCCAAGGGCAAGGCCGTTGTAATTTTTCATTATTCTGGCCGCTTGCTTAATCTCCTGTTTAACCGTTTTCATCGACGATCGATTTTGAGCATCAAATTGGACGATCATGATCGCCCCTTCATAAAATGAATAACCATTACGCTCGACGTAGATTTTCATCAATTTATTCTTACCTTTGGATACGGCACTTAACACGGCTTGTGCCTGCGTCTCATTAATATCAGAAACGCGGATAAGGCTTGGATGAATGCTGTCTGACTGCAGAACTTCTCTGACAGCTTGAGCCCCTTCTTCAAAAGTCTTAAACATGTACGCCCGGAATATCTTTTTATAAGGAACAGGATGGATTTTAACTGTAACCTCGGTAATAACTCCTAAAATCCCTTCTGAACCGATAATCATCTGATCCATATCCGGCCCATTCGCGCCGTCGGGTATCGTCAGTGTCTTAATGACACCTGCCGGAGTTATCAACTTAAGGCTGGTAACTAATTTAGCGATGCTGCCGTACTTAGCGGAATTCTGGCCGGAACTGCGCGCCGCCACCCAGCCGCCCAAGGTTGAATACTCATATGATTGCGGATAATGCCCCAGGCTAAATCCTTTTTCCTTTAATTGACCTTCGATCGCTGGGCCAAATGCACCCGCTTGTATTCTGGCCAGCCGGGATATTTCATCAACATCGAGTACTTGGTCAAAATATTTCATGTCGAGCGTGATGACGGCCCGGCCGTCTTCGACAGGTTCAACCCCGCCGACAACGGAAGTCCCGCCGCCGAACGGGATCACCGCAATATTTTCTTGATGAGCAAATTTGAGTAATTCGGCGATTTGTTTTTCCGTACGCGGATAAACCACAGCATCCGTAACTTTATTGATTCTGCCTGTTCGCAAACGAATCAAATCTTCGTACGATTTTCCTAAGCTGTGACGTATACGGTCATAGCGCGCTGTTGTGAAGTCATTACCTAAAATAACTTCCAATCGCTGCAATTGTTCAATGTTTAAATTAGCTGCGGGAACATCAATAACCGGTACAGATTGAACTCTAGGTTCAGGGGCCGCACCTAATCTTTCTTCAAGGTATTGAGCAAATCCTTTGGGATCCTTAATATGGTAGTCGTAATCCGCGGCTCCCCAACGACCAATTTCCTGAATGCGGGCATTTTCATCACCTGCTTGAAACTTCATCATGTCCTTGACGGATTCTTCGTACATTTGAATCTGCCTTGCTCTTTGTGCCTCATCCCAACCGAGTTCTCCGGCCATTAATAAAGAAATTTCATCGACCACACCCATGCCGTTAGCTATATCAAAAAGTTTCAATTTGCTTCGCCGTTCCATAAAATCAGTTAGATCCAGGGCCATTTCATGGCGGACCGCATAGATCACTTGAGCTCCCACAACAAGCGTTTTTGTTTCCAATGGTTGCAACAATCCCGGCTGAAGTTCACCTATGGCCAAAACTTCTTTATAGTTGGTACCGTAAAGGCGGATCAAATGATCGGCCATCTCTCTCGACAATCCATACCTTGCCGTTGTAAAAGCGATTTCTTTGTTTCTGTACTCATCGATATTATCAATATTGCCGCCCGGAAGTACCCGCTCTTTTGTTTGAGTCGGCCCGAATTGCTGATCAAATTTTTCGCCAAATTTCTTTAAAGTCACATTAACCACATCCTCGGCCATTTCCCGGTTAGCGGTCAGTTTGCCGCCGGCAATCGTGACAAAGCCGTCTTCTCTGGCGATAATCTGATAGTCACGTGAAACCTGGGAAAGATCACCGTCGGCATAAATGGTCGGCCGCAATCCCGCCCAAGCGGCGATGCTATCTTCCACAGCAATGTTTACCTGAAGCGCGTTATTAACCGTTTTAATGAGATAATCGACCATCCGTCGATCCGCTAAGACATCCTTATCCAATGATTCGGTGTAATCTTCCTCCGTTGTCCCTATGTACGTGAACTCCCGGAAAGGCACGACAAAAATTCTGCGCTTGTCTTTTGTCGAAAGAATTACAACCCTCTTAACATTGAGTTTCGTTCGCGGCACGACGATGTGAATACCTTTATTATGACGGATGATCCTGTCTGTATAACCGGCCAAAGCGCGGACTTGATCGCTAAAAGGACCGGCAGCATTGATAACCACTTTGGTACGGATAACACCGGCTTGCCCTGTCTTTATATCTTTATACCCAACCCCGGCAACGCGGCCGCCGTCGAAGAGAACCTCGTCGGCTTCAACATGATTAACAACAACTGCCCCATTAGCAGAAGCATCCTTGGCGGTTAAGACAGTTAACCGGGCATCATCCTCAATCAAGGCGTCATAATAAACATAACCGCTCCTAATGCCTTCCGGCTTTAATAATGGCTCTTGGGCTAATATCTTTTTCTTGGAAATGTACCTATGGCGTGGTGTCCCGGTGCCTAAAGCAAAAACTGTATAAAGGAATAGCCCGAAGAATAATTTGACCGTATCTTTGAGGCTGCGGTTTTGATACAAATGTTCCTGTCCGAAAATCATAAACGGAGCCTGCTTGATCATACGCCCGCGTTCACGCAGCGCTTTGAAGACAAGTTTAAATTCTCCCTGTTCTAAATAACGCAGGCCGCCGTGCGCCATTTTGGATGATTTACTTGACGTCCCGGAGGCAAAGTCACCCTTCTCGATTAAAGCTATCCTCATCCCGCGCAGCGCCGCATCGCGGGCAACCGCCGCACCGGTAATCCCACCGCCGATGATAGCCACATCAAATTCTTCATCATTGAACCGACTAATATTTTCTTGGCGTGTTTGGGAAGAAAATTCAAAATTGGAGAGCCTCGCTTTGTTTTGTTCATCCTGCTTTGAAAGGAAGGCAATGTCTCTCATTTTTTGTAACTCATCTTTTATAAACTTTATGCCAATGAACACCATAAACAACATCATCCCCCCAAAATAGAACCGTGCCATGATTCCTAAATATATTTTGACCAAAATAATCCCGAGGCTCAAGGTAAGGTAAGCGGCAAGAACGATGCTTATCATAACGATAAGTTCTTTAAGTGTTGTAAATCCGTTTGGCCTTTGCTTTCCGGTAACCTTAATGGCGCCAAGAGCATCTTCGATTTGCTTTTTAGAAATCTCGCTGGGTAATTCGATTTGCAATTTAACTCTGGCTATCCCCTGGCCAATGTTCTTCGACTCCACATGCGTAGTGTTAATACGTGGATTAAGATTCCAAAAGATAGAGAATATCTCGTAGGATTTTCCGGGCCTATCCTTAACTTCCAAGGTTATCTCAATACTCTTGGATCTTAACCGTCGAATAGCCTGTGGGATATTCCACCACCACGGAGTTGTGGAGATTTCAATGTCGGGAATCATTTTCAACACATGTAACATCAAATTAACCTGAAACCGGGAAACGCCGCTTATAACGATGCGATTTTTGATCACGTTTTGCCGATCTTCTTTAGTCGGGTAAACGGAGATATCGCTGATGTTGCCGTCGTAGACTTTAATGGCTCGCGTAATTGCCAAAAGTATTCCCGGCCGGTCATTGTGTACAGTTACCTCAATAACATGATCGCCATTAGAAGCTGTTTCTAAATACCTAGCTTTTAATTTACCCTTAGCCAGCTTTTGTTTGATTTCATCCGAAGTTATTTGACCGCGGCCGACGGCACTGGCTAAATCATCCACGCTGGTTAACTGGAATTGGGCAAACGCGCCCAAAAGCGCTTCTAATTTAATCTGGACCTCAAGGTCGCTAAAGCGCTCAATTCTGTCTAAGCCTAAGGCTTCGGCAATAAGTTTCTTCCCGGCAACGATGGCCGCTTGCTGAACTTCTTCAATGCTCAACAAATTGCTGCCAATAGCTACAAATAATTCTTTCTTATTTTCTAATTTGAATTCCCTCGCCAAACGTCTTAAAAAGGCATTGTATTTAGGTTGATCCACAATAGCGGCCATGGCAGTAAGTTTCTTATTACCTCGCGCGATAACTTCTTCGTGTGTCGATCCTCTTAATGCCAGAACAGCCAGAACTCTGGCGCGCAATGTCTTAGCTAAAACAGTCATTAGACCTAAATTAACAGTTGTTCTTTCTGGTTGCGGGATACGGATGATCGTTCCCGGCTTAAGCGGCTGGCCATCTTCCAACGGTTTTGCCGCAAGTATTTGCACATTTCCGTCTTTTACTTTCACTCTTACTTCTTCCGCACCGGGATAATTTTCATCTAACCTGTCTACTCTTATATAAGCAGCCGCATCTGCCGGGATCGCTCCGTTGGGCAAGCGTACCGGCACATAAGTAACTTTCGATTTTGACTGCTCATTGATAACCAAAACATAAATAAATTTATTAAAATCCTCCAAGGCGCGGGCAACATCTACGCCAAAATCGCCGCTTAACCTAAAGTATGGCAACTCATCAAAAAGTTGTCTTTTCAAGGCAGGCTCTTTTTTCGCAGCGAAAACATAATGCGCTGCCTGGCCGTTAAGATAAATTCTGTAATTTTCGGCGCTCATCACCATAATTTCAAACGCCCTTCCCTGCTTATCTTCAAATTTAAGCTGATACGCTTCATATTTATAATTTTTCCCTTTTCTCCCCGGATGATGATGGTCGGTAATATTAAGGTATTCTAAATTGGGGGAATGTTTTAAGAAATCAATACTGCGTTGAATATCTTGCGCCCTATTAAGTACAATGATAACGCCAAACATATCCGTAATTTTCTTACCGCGAGCCTCATTGCGACTCAAAGAATAAACATCTTTGACACGGCTGCGCGCCACAGTGATATTGGTAATGCCATGACCGGCAAGATATTTTAAAATCCGCGCCCTTTGTTTATCAAGGTATCGGTTAGCATCTAAGCGTGTTTTGAAACGGCTAAGTTCCCTAAATTTAATCATTGCCGCCTTGTGCATCTCCGGGTTTTGATGCTTGATCGCCACTGACCGCAAAAGACTGGCTACCTTTGTCAAACCGGACGCTTCTGCCAATGGCGCATAAACATGCAATGCTTCCTGAACGACATATTTAAATTCTTGGGAAGTTTCCGTTGCCAGCGTCTCCATACGGTCAGCTATAAGCATACGCAAAACATCTGCATCCTGAGCGGCCTGAATAATCAATCCAATCTGATTAGCGACGATGCGTGTTCCCAAAATCACACGGCGCACCGTCGAAGGCTTATACGGAATATTATTAACCAAATGATACCGGTTAAGCAACCAGAACGCCCTAGCCCCGATAGTGTTCTTGATCTGCGTTTTTTCTTCTTCACTTAAACTGTCCATATCCATAAAGATAAAATAAGAGGCCGCAACAGCCTCTTTGTCAGCTTCAAAGAAAGTCATACGTAAGGCAACGCGTTCAACAAAGGACATATATGATTCGCCAAAATCCAATTGTTGGCCTTCATAATATTTTTTTGCGAGCATTCTGGCTTTTTCGGTAAGAGTAGGCTCGGCCAAGTCTTTCTTAATACGACGAATACGGCCAAGAAGACGATCGCCAACAATAACTTCATGCCAAGATTTATTCTCCGTTTCTTTCGGTTGTTGCGTAGTGGCAATTGGTAATGCGGGGAGGGAATTTAATTGCTGAATAAGAACATCATATTCGGTATGACGAGGATTCGTTTTATAAAATGCGCGGTGACGCTCTTCATGGTCAACAATAAATGCCCAAACGGTTGCGCCATCGCTGATGTGCTGATCGCTGAGAACTCTAAGAGCTTCTTCTTCGGTAATATTAAACTTGATTTCATCCGTTGTGGGATTGTAGTAAGCAACTACTGGCGGCCCGCGTGGAGACCGTACGCTTATGTGATCTTCCAAAAGACGCACCGCTTTTGCCATTTTTTCCAGGAACCTGACTTTGTTGGGATCTTCGCGCAAATACCTGGCCAGATTCTTCAATGATTGTGAGCGAATATTTCTCGTATTGTCTTCTGCCAAAATTTCTGTCGCACGCTGAACAATTCTTTGAATATTCTCTAAACTAAATATCGCTCTTGCTTGGGAATCCGCTTGTTCATTAAGAATCTTAACAATCGTTTTCAAAATCGCAGCGGTACCCTTTTCTCTTCCACCCACATAATTTCTTTGTAATGATTGATCAATACTCTCTTTCGCTTTATCGCTAACCAATAAAGAGTGCTCGGCCCCAACATATTGAAAAGCCGGGTAATCATTACCATTGCGGCGATGATTATCAGCAATATAAATCATATCTAAGGTATGGTTCGGCTGGTCATCCCAAAGCCCCGACATGCGACGGTAACGTTTAAGTTCGGTCAATTCTTCAGGTTTTTCATGATCGAAGATGGCCAAATTCGCGCCGTCATTAGCCGCGACAATAATACGATTACGTAAATCCGCCGGTATGCCGGTTCCAGCCATGATGCGGGCTTTGGTGCGTTCTAAACTATTACCGGAAATAATCATATAAATACCGCCAGCGCGCAAATATTCCAATAACGGTTGATAGGCGACTGATGACTGTAATGTTTTATCTTTGAAGGGCCCTATTTCCCCATAAGTTGTTTTATTACCATCAGCAATGATAATAGCCCGTGTGATTCTAGCGTCAATGAATGTGCCGGGCCGATAACCCATGAGATTAAGTAAAAGTTCAAAATTTTCCTCAACATAACGGATAGCCAAAGCCTTGCTGACCTTGCGGTAATTAACTTCAATTTTCGATTTGCCACCCAAGTAATAAACAAAATTTTTGTTGGCAAAAGCTTCTTTAAGTTGAGCGATAACGATTTTTCTGAATTTTCCACGAATGCCGATAATGGCAATCTGCGCGGCAACACCGCTTTCTAGACGTTCACGTATTTCAATACGGACCGGTTCCTCGTTATCATTGACCAACCCTGTTCCTTTGCGTACAAGCTCCGCGTCAGTAAACGCCTGTGGATTTTGTGCATATTTCCGTGCCGCTTCCCTTGTTTCTTCCGGCAATTCACTTAATTCATCACGATAGGCGCTGTAAATTGATTCTCTTTCTGGATTATTTACAAACTCCAGGAACTCGCGGACAATCTGCGCCCCTTCACGGACAATGCGCTCGACATTGCGCTGACTAAGGAAAGTAAAATCTTTTAATGGCTCAATCACTTCTTCAAGATGCGGGGCAACGCCGCGTTCTTGCATATGTTTCAAGAAATAATCAACGTTAAAAATGCGGATGTTGTCTACCCCTTGCGGGTAGACATTCTCATACTGCTGTTCAATCTCATCCAGACGATTTTGGGACTTCACATATTCATCAATGAGAAGAGTTGGTGTAGCTTTTCGTAGTTTCTCAACAAGTTCTTTCTCGCTTAACGTGGCGCTGCGCACATGAAAGAATTCATCGAGTTCATCGGTAGTTTGATATTTTAAAATCATGCGAGCAATATCAAAAGAATAATTAATCACCGCGATTTGTTTCTCTCGCGGAAGGGTAGAGTGCTTCATGCTGGCGGCAATTTTATTTCCGATACGATACAAGGTAAATGGTTTCCCATAAGGATCGTCCTTTAAGAAACTCATTAATTGGAACGGCACAGTAAAGGCAAAGCCTATCTTCGGAACAAAATTGTAAAATAACGCAATTTTATAAGGCAGCTGATATTTTCTTCCAAAACGGATAATAAATGGCGCCCGAATGACTGCCCCGCCAAAAGAAGCCACAAAGAAGGCGATCACTGCCGCAAAGGATGTTAACCACGGCAGGCCTTCGGTGATGACAGCAATAAAAGGCGTCATCATAATCATAAAAATTATTTCTACTGGTTCAGCCAGTAACTTCACTCTACTAAGACGATGATAAAGTTGCACATAAAGTTCCAAGTGTTCATCGGACAGACCCCGATGATATTTGGCTTCTCGCTTAGAAAATTCAAATAACCGCTCGGGAATGCTTTGCGGCCTAACTCTTCGGTCAAAGATTGGACGTAAACGCTTAATCTGCGGCCAGAGGGCAATCATTAAGGCGATCGACATAACCCCTAATTGCACCGGATCCTTAAACCGATTCATCGCCGTGTTCAGAAAGTTAGAGACAACTCCATCTCCTCTTTTCACATCAACTGTAGGACCAAGCACTGGGGTTTCCGGTTGCGGCGAAACAAGCGGCTCATCAATAGGACAGTATTCTTTACAAATCAATGGTTCTTCTTCCGATTGCAATGCGAGCGGCTGCCAGCCTTTAGTTTGTAATTCTTTTACAGTAGTGTTCACGGCTTCCGGCGTCATGCCTTCCAGGTATTCGAGAGGAATAGTGATCTTTGTTCCGGCTTTAATTTTATTGATGTTGTAAACATTAAGCGACTTCTGAATGGCAGGAACAAAATCCTGATAAATAAATTTCTTCAAAGGTTTTTCGCCACGGGCACGCCCGACAATCTTACCGATGCCGCTTATTGTTTCGTTAGCCGAATGAGATACCTGCCAAGGCTCTAAGACAAAATGCAACTCTTTTACTTTATCTTCTGTGGCATTCATCTGAATTTTTAAAGCCTTCGCGCTCAAAGACGAAGTTAATATGCCTGCAACAAGAACAAATGGCAAAAATGCCTTCACAATAGGAGATGCACCAGACTTAGATTGTCGTCGACGCAAAACGGCTCTAAATATAAAAATGAGCGAATAGATTACCAGCAATTGTATGGCAAGAAATGGAATGGTGCTCTGCGGATAAAGATACTCAAAAGCCGTTACCGTAAAGTTATTAATAAAGTGTAAAACCATCGACACCCACAAACGCCCCGTTGCTTCATAAGCCAGGGCCGCCGCCACGCCAAAGCCAAATAAGAAAGTAAATACCTGCACAAAGACAATTAAATGGGCACCCGTGTTCTGCACAGAAAGCATTTGCATAGGAATCATCATGCCGATACCGGATTTTCCGCTCGTAAAGATTCCATAAACAACATTTAACAACTGTGGATGAAGGAAGGCGAATACCAAAGCACTGACGATGGCTGAATAACGAATTCCGCGCATCTCCCGCAAGAGGCGTTTGTAAAGTACATAACGTATCATAACCTCTTCAAATAACGGTGCGAGAATAGCGGTGCCGATCAAAGTGGCGATAAACTCCGTCCTATCGAATTCATGGCCAAAAGGCGCCACCATTACCGTCGGGAAATTATTAACGATTTCGCGCAACACAAACAGAAAAGATGCGCCATACAAGGCATATATACCGACCGTCGCTCCATATTTCATCCCATTTTTATGAAAATATTCTGTTAATGGCTGCATTTTCTGGCGCAATCTTTCCATAGCCGTTTTCATTGAGTTTATGGCCGACGACTGAATAATTATGTCTGATAAAGATCCTATCATGGAATCCTTGATATACTTTCGCGCAGCCACAAATGTCTCAACTGAAATTTTTAACAAGAACCTTCCCAAATTCTTTCTGGGTTGTGATTTGGGATTATAGAGAGTTTTGAGAGCAGCGATGCCGACCATAAAAATAAAAATTTGCATACCAGCTATGGTGAAAGTCTCGAATCCTAACTTGGGCAAAAATTTGAGAGTTGCTACGGCAGTAATGTTCACAAGAATAGGCATCCAAAGCTGCGTTTTGTATTCATAAAGCAGGGCATTAAAATATCCCATGAGGAAGACAGCGCCTACGATGGCCGTGGGATACTGAAGAATATTAAATATTAAGCTGGGATCTTCGATAAGAGCGGCAGAGCTGACGAAATAAACAAAGGTAAATATGGTAGAACTCAAACTCACTGAGGTGTCGATGCCGTATTTAGGCCTAAATGCCCGTTTAAATGATAAGAAGCGATGAATGAATTCCTGCATAACAGCGGTAAAAATAATCACCGCTATCACCACACTGATAGTTTTGCCTTGAGCTTGAATAATTTTTGTTATTGACGGGAAGGTATAATCCAGGCCTAATGCCGTTAAGCCGGCAAATAATTGCTTTTCAATACCTCTGAATCTTCCTTCAATGACTTTCGTCGCCAGGAATTGTTTTTCGCGGGATTCATTGACGTCGTGCGGATTATTAAAGTAACAAAGGGCGCCGACTTCGTGAATTAAACTGGCGGCAATTTGTTTGGGAGTAAAATAACGAATATTCCATAAACTATTCGATAAGAGGATAACTTCCCTATCATTTCCATTTTCATAAACCGTAGCTAAAAAGCCCTCATACGGCCCGGCGCGGATACGGCCGGCTTTCTTCAAAATCCTTAACATCGCCGCAAATCTTCTTTGTCCAGTTTTGTTCAGATGATGAATGGCTATTCTGATAGCAATCGCTGTCAAGACCGCATAAACCTTCGATACCGGCTTCCTGACGATACCTCCAAAATGTGAATTCAATTGGACACGGAATACTTCCTGGCGAACTACTTCCGCCGTCGGCATCACCGGTTGCGGCATCGGCGCCTGGGAAGGACGCAATAATTTTAAAACAAAGTGGAAAATTCTTCTTATCAAGCCAACCGGCACCGGCCGCGCGGCGTCTTTCAAAGATACATCAAACTCGCTAGAATATTCGCCAATCCAAGCATTTGATTCATTTAACATCTCGGGAAGCGGTCGGCCAGTGATAACTTCCTGCCCTACATTGGCAACCGCATGGTAATGTGTTCTCGGAGAGCCTTTGTTGACATTCTTCGAAAATACATCATGAACATAAATCTGGCTCGTAATCTTTCGCGCTTTATTGACTCCAAAGCTCTTCGCCAATGCTTCATAAACACCGGTCAACCGCAGTAACGGCGCCTCAAAGCCATTGGCTTTAAGGATGATGTCGGAATCATCCAAATTACGGATAAAGAGCACAATTTCACCTTCGCTTAAACCAAGTTCACTTAAAGCCTCCACTAAAATATTATTGTATACAGCAATTCTTATCTCTGCATCTTTGGTTTCTTTAGCAAACAACTGTTTCGTTGTGACCCTGAAAACTTTGGCCAACTCTTGCCGCTCTTCTTTCTTAATGACTGATCCTCTGAAGATACGGCGCAACCGGGTCTCGCTAAACGAAACATTGTCGAGAACTTCCTGCTTGGTTAACCCATTAACAAAGGCCAATGTTTCTATGCGTTCATCGAGGTCGAACGTTTTCGTGGTTAAAAATTCGCTGGTGGAAACTTGCTCTAAAAGCATCATCGGATCAACGTCTAAGGCCTCGGTCAATTTTGTAAAATTCATTGGCCCAGGAATTATCTTGCCGGTTACCCAAACGTTAACGGCACGCAGTTTCACATCAATTTGTGCTGCCAATGTTTTTTCATTAAACCCTTGTGCCAACATTAATACAAAAATACGCCTTCCAAAAAGGTAGGCTTTATTGTTTTGATAACTGGCCTTGGCATTGCCAATCATACCCATCAATTGGCTGTCGGAAGCTCTTAAAAATGCTTCTTTGGTCACTCCGGCAATAAGTAAAGTTGGTTCGATATCAAATGCTTCTGCCAACTTAAGCCATTGGGATTTTTTATCTGATCGATCCGGTTTGCCGGGAAGATTGTTCTTTATTTTTTCCAAAGCCCATAGATTGGCTTTCTTAAACCCATATTTGGCACCAAAAGCTTCAAGGTCTAAGCCCATTGACAATCTCAAAGCACGGAGGCGCTCTCCAAAATTCAATTCTTTTAATTTTTCAATAATAATTGCCTTTAATTGCGCTTCGCTATAACCCGTCAAAAGAACTGCGGGCTCAACCGCTAAACGCCCGGCAAAATCTAAAACCTGGCTTAAGTTTGGGGTATTGAGATTCATAAGATAAGCTTTCCTTGCTAAAAACTTGGCCGTTGCTTCATCGTTTTCTTTAACAAGGTCCTCAAAGCTTAAGCTCTTCTCGGTCATGACCATTTTAAGGCGTTGAGCCACCGCCTGGCCATTTACCTTGCCGGTAAAGACAAAGCTTGCATCCCGCAAACCTTGCCCTTCAAATTTCTCTAATATAATAGCCAATGGTACGAAAGCCATCATCCATACGCCTGCTTGATTTAGCCAATCCCAACCGGCAAAAATGGCTAAGGCAATTAATCCGACAAAAGTTGCTGCTTTGCCAACATTTTCTGTAATGCGCTTCCGGTCATGCTCCGCAGAGTATTCTCCGATCCATGCTTTATTATCATCAACCATCGACAGAAGTGATTTACCAATAACAACATCTTTAGAAGATACAACCGCCATATAGAATTTACGCGCACCGATTCTTACTGATATTTTTGCTGCCACATCAATAAGATAAATCTTACGGGCAATATTCCGCGCTTTTATCGAACCGAATGTTTTTATCAATGCCTCATAAACACCACTCGCCTTTAACAACGGAGCACTAAAACCATTGGCGCGCATAACAACGCTCTCTTCGGACAAATTATCAATCAGTCTTTCTATTTGCGCTTGCTTAAAGCCGGCATCAAATAATGCCTCAATTAATATATTGTTTTCAATATCTATCCGCCAAAGAGGCCGAGGCAACGTATCATCATCCATCTTTATTCCCTTGGCAAAAAGATCCTTAACCGACACATCCAATGCTTTAGCTAATACTTCTTTTTCTGCAAGGGTAGCTTCGCTGCCATTTAATATTGACTCTAACCTTCTCATTTTGATTGGAACAAACCTTTGAAGGCTTTTGGCTCCCCATCCCTTAGTGGTCATCAAAATCCGAATCTTCTCCAGAACACTGTAGTTCTGTGTTAAAAGTTCTTCCCAGGTAATTTGTTTTATTAATAGAACCGGATCTATCTTCAATGCCTCCGCCACCTGGGGCAAAGTTCTTTCTGAAGGGATACCATTGCCGCCTACCCAGCTGACAACAGTTGAAAAGTTTATTTTGGCCACACTGGCAAATTCTTCCAACGTATATCCACGGGTCTGAAGGATCGTCTTAAAGCGTAAAGAAAAGATATATTTCTTATCTTCTCTGAGGCTTTGGTTTTTTACATTAAAAAGTTCCGCCACTGCTTCATCCGAAAGCCGTAAAAATTCCTGTTCCGGAATACCGGTAATAAGTTGAACCGCATCGACTCTCAATATTTCGGCTATCTTGTGCCAATTTTGAGCCCACAAAGTAACATCGCCCCTCACCCAATGGCCAAGGGTTGTTAAATGCACACCGGCCTTATCCGCAAACCCTTCCAGGTCATATCCTCTGGACCAAATAAGGATTAATAAACGCTGGCCGGTCAAATAATTACGATTCTCTTTTTTCTCTGCATCAACTATTTCTAACAATTGTGTTAACTGAGAAAGCGGCATACGCAAAAACTCGTCTTCGGGAATCCCAGTCAATAATTGTATTGTTTCAACTCCGAGAGCAAAAGCCAATTCACTCCAGGGTTTCGTGCAAGCTGGTATGTTTGTCGTTAATTTCTCAAAATAATAAAGCGAATCTTCGCTAAATGGCACATCCTGGGCAAACCAGGTGACATCTTTTCCTAACAGGCGGCGTAAGACTTGTATCCGCTCACCAAAATTCATATCTTTTAATCTTGCTAAAACCGATGGTTTTATTTCCTCTTCTTCATAGCCTGTTAAAAGTACAATCGACTTAACCCCGAGTCGTTGCGCACGATCCTCAACAACTTTTAATTCCGGCTCAAATTTGCCATTCTTCCACATCGTAAAAATATTAGATAATGAACCTGAATTCATAAACGGTTCTTTGGCTCGCGCGATGTCTTCCCATGTCATGCCCTTGGCTTCCTTAATAATCTTTATTCTTTTGGCTACGGCCTGGCCATTGATCTTTCCAGTAAAAACAAAACTCTCATCGCGCAAATTTTCATTCTTAAATTTCTCGACAATGAGTGCCAGCGGGACAAGCGCTTTGACGGCAAAGACCAAATGATATTGATATTCAAGAAGTGCGATAGACAAAACGACAACCATTAAAATACCAATGAGTAATCCTCTAAAGACCCGGTCAATGGCGCTGTTTTCATCACGCGCCGCCAAGCTCATGACAATGATTATTCCGCCGAGAAGCACCAGATGAGCAACACCCGAAAGAAGCCCATATAAAATAATAGCGGCACAAAGGCCCCAAATATGGATCATAACCGTTGCCATCCCCGCCTGCAGGCGTTCCTGGCGCATCATTTTCTTAAAGGCAGGACTGTTTTCAATGCGAACCTGAATGGCTTTCTTTAATGCCTTAAGTCCCGCATTGATTTGATCTTCCAAAGCTGCGATTTCTTGTTCATTTTTTAAATCTTGATTTAATAATAATGGCCCAAAAATTTGATCTAACTCCGCAAATGTCATCTGCCGGACATATTCACGTTGATACGGGATATAAACGTTGGGCATACTGACCGTAACTTTGACGGTGGGGAATACGCCTTGTAACCAAACATTAAAGGCCAGGTCATGGAAATGCCGTGCGGTGTCGCCGCAGGTGCCGGATGTTTTGCGGCTGATCATCGGTAGAGTTTCATTATGTTTTGAGGCAGCTTGAACAGTCTTGAATTTCGCCATTTCCCGTCGGTATTTAAAGCGGCTAAAAATTTTCTCATAACTAATATCATTATCCCGATCGACGCTATACATCAACTTGGTCAGATCGTTTGTTCCTTGGGAGGTGAATTGTACTTTCTTAGAAAGCGCCTCCAGTTCGTCTAAAGCTTCAGGAATTTCAATCATAATGCCGACACGGATACGCATTTGATTTAAAGGAATATTAAATTCTTTGCTTATTTTGGCCTTGGCTTGATCCAATAAGCCCTTAACAAATTTGATATCGTCGGTACTGCTAATCATCGGGAACATCAAGCGTAAATTCTTATAGCCTTCGCTACGATTGCCTAAACTGTCAACCCCCACATAAGCCATAAGAAGGCCCTCTAATAAATTAGCAATGGCCTCTTTGCCTTTATGACGATAATAATCAAGCCCGGTGTATTTACTCTTGGGTAGGTTGCGATTCTCTGATTTATCCAATTGATAATCTATGGCACGCACAACCACAGGCCCCTTACGCATATGCTTAGCGATACTAACATAATGCTGTCGCATTTTTTCCCGGTCATTTTCAAAATCAAACTCACTCCTCACCAGCCCAATGCCATCGCCAAATAATACATATTGGAATTCTTTATGCTCTTCTTGAAGCTTCTCATTCATTTCAAACAACTTTTCCAGTGCCCGCATAAAATCAATATTGTTGTATATATAAAGCCGTACTTTGCCGTCTTTGGTCTTGGCTGGTAAATGCACGCGCGAATAAACATAACGTTGAATTTTCTTTAAACGCTCTTTTTCTCTTTGGGCTTCAGCTAACGATTTAACCGATGGATTAATAATGATTTTCTTGTGGGTCGGATCATAAATAATCTCTGAATCATTATCGACCATATCCGTGATGCGGGTGATATGGCGCTCTTCGTTCTTCGGCGCGATGACAACCGGAACACGCATTGAGGTTGCGTTTAAAACCAAATGGGATGTGGGGCCGACACCTTCTTCAACAATAAAACCGACGATCCTTTCGTGGCTGGCCGTCATAATTCTAATAAAAGACATAACGGATAAATTATCAGCAACCACGATGGTGTTTTCCTCAAAAGAGTAAAGCGGCATGCCTTGCTTTTCTGAACGCAATTCGGCCGCCAACTCCTGGAACAATCTTCTTAATTCCATGCCGCGTTCAATAAATTCAACATCGCCTGACTTTATCATTGAGTTTGTAAAAGGAACCAGATCCTTAATGATAAAATATTCAGCGCGAACTTTCTGTTCCGAAATCTTATCTAATACATTCTTAAAATCATTATTGATTTCGGGGTTCGTAAGTAAACTAAACATGTCGTTGACATTCTGAACTTGCGGGAAAATCTGGGAATTCTTATCCAATAACGTCCTGGTGTCTGCCAATAATTTCTCGAGTGTACGAATATGTTCATCCACATCGCTGGGATCAAGCCTGTAATCCTCGACATTAAGACTTTCCGGATTGATTTCCAAAGCCGCCACATCGTGGCGATGGATACGGCCGATAGCCACACGATAAATATCATTGCTCGTGTTGGCCCGCAGCACAATTTCGGGATAGAATAAATTGATAAATTCTTCATCGGCTTCAATATTAAATAGATCAATATGACGGATAATATACAAAAAGAGATCTCTTAATGTCTTATTGGCTTTAAGTGCTTCAACCGTCTTCGCCCGTGCCGCTGTTTCATCTGAGCCTTCCACGTGATACTGTTCATGATGTTCAAGGACAATACTATCTATGAATTTCAAGAAATTGGTTAATTTTGAATTGGTAAGCTCATTGATTTTATCAATGACGAAAAGATGGATATAAAAGATACTCTCGGCTGGATTATAGGCAGCTAAAGAACCGCTTGTTTTATTAAAATCAGCTGTGACAATCACCGGAGGCGCATGGTTCAAATAGCCAACGGTTTCATAAAGTTTTCGAATACCATTTAACCGCTCTTCCGTATTCAAGGAACCACTGGATGCCTGCTCGCCCACAGGCAACAAGATCAAATCGCCTTTTTCATCTCTATTAACTTTGATCGTAATATTAACACCATCGTATTTTGCCTTCTCTTCCGCCGTCGGCATAAACGGCGCGGGCAACGATTTAGGATTATGCTTGGTTTTTAACTCTTCAGCAAAGCGCACAAGGACGTCGGCGACTTCCATATAATCAGAAATCGGCGTTAAGTGGCCTTTTAAGAAACCTTCCAAATCGGCATCGGCTCCAAATTCAACGATAGGAACACCGTAAGAGGCCGCATATTCTTCGACACCATCGAAGGGCACCAACAAATCACCGCGGGAAGCCAAGATAGTAATTCTATTCCCTCTCCTCTTTGCTTGCGCAATAGCTTCTTCTATATATTCTTGTTTATAATTAACAATGACTTCGCCTTCCGCGGCAATACGGGAGAATCGCGGCGACATCGAATCCATCATCGCCAAATCATTAATAAATTGATTGCGCGGGACAGGAGCAATTTCCATAAACCGCTCGATCATTCTGTCTCTTAATCTTTGCATAAGGCGTGTATTGTTTATTTTCCTTTTAAGCGGGGATAACGTTTTTGCCGATAAACCAACAACCGGAACCAAACCCTTAATTATTCTCGCAAACCTTCTCTTCGTTTTCTCTTCATTTAACTTATCCATACGTTTCTTTAATTTTTCATTCTTGATTTCTGCGCCGTCATTGCCTGCTGCATAATTAACAATGTTCTTAAGAGTTTTCACAAGGTCAGCCGGTTTCCAAGGATTAATATGAACAATGGGCACGCTGAGTGCGGCTTCAATGCGTTGGGCTTCTTCACGGAGCGAACGGGATCTGGCGCCGGAATACTTTATCCCTCGGTTAACAAGATCTAATCCGCTATGCCTTGTTGCTTCCGCTGTCATCACATTGCCATCGGAATGGTCAACAACAATAATCTCACGGCCGGCGGCAATATTATGTTTCAAGTCATACAGTACGCCTCTGATGTTGTCGCCATAAAGGAAGCCTAATTTTTCATTTCTGGCTGCAAAAGGTACTTCACCACGCTTTAAGGCATACGCGTCATCTTCATCCGGCATGGCGGCGAGTAAATAATTAAATGAGCCTTGCCCGCCGTAACCATGGATAAAGACCCACACGCGGCCGTTGGGATTCGTCCCCTGCTTATAATCAGCCTCGACTGCGCGGCCATTAACATTGAATGTTCGGGTCGGCCATTCTTGCGTCTTGCGGTCAACCATAATGGTTAATGACTTATGTGCTTTGAGTATCCTCGCTGGCGTCCGCATGCGGTCAAAGGCCTTAAAAACAAATCTGAGCCAAACCTGGCGCTTTGTGCCGCCGGACAAGATCATGAGTAGATTATCCGCTTCATAAAATGCGCGCGGCATGAGCCCAATCCATTGTTCATCGCGTTTACGATTGACCCTATCTTCTTTCTTTAAGGTAACTGCTTTAGCCATGGCCCGCTGTTCTTTGATAAGTTCGCTGCCGGACTCAATAACACTGAAACGGCCGTTTTCTTGAACACCAAAAAGAATCAGATGCAACTTGCCTTTGCGGGCCATATTCTTACGTTGATTGGTCACGGCACGCAGATCCCGAACAAATTTTCGCGCTTCTTTACTTAAATCTTCTTCATTCATATTGATCTGATGGATGTTGTGTTCCGGAACATAGATACCATGAACTTCACGCAACCCATTAACGAATTTTTCTCTCAATAAAGCGATCGTGCTGACTAAATAATCTCTCTTGCCCAGAACTTTAGGCTCATCCAACGGGAAGAAATGAATATTCGGCCAAATTGATTTTTGGGTGCCATCTTTAGAATCGGTATATTTTGCGTTGTAATGATCCTTTACTAAATGTTCATACACAGGCGCTATGGTGTGCCCGGCCGGAACCGCGACGGCGAAGAAACCATCATGCGCAATGGCCTTAATAGCTTTTTGGACGAAGTAATCTGCTGCGCCCCGGCCCAAGTCATTATGGTCAGCGTAGACTTCGACGTGATCTAAATCTTCGTAGAACTCAGCCCGCTTGGCGCGCGGTTTATTTCTCATTAACCCGCGGGCCAATAAACTGACGATACCTGGAATAGTTATATTAGCTTCATTGACGCCATTCATTGAAGTAAAGAACGTCCCATACATCACTGAAAGTAACGCGCCCAAGCCAATAATGACCGCAAAAGAAATGAATTGGGCGAGCTGGGAAGGTGTGACGCCAATTTGTTTAAGGGCCTGGCTAACGTGTTTAGACAATAACAGATCAATACGTTCTGATTGTGCCAATCTTAAACCGGCTTTAAAAGCGTTTTTAGGAGCTATTCGTTTTATCAAATCAAACCCTTTATCTGTTGATGGCTTAAGCAGTGTTTCCGCTGAAATATCGCTTAGCCATGCTCCGCTGCCCTTAACGCTTAAAATATTATGGTACATAGATGCGGTAATATCCGAAATCTCAATATAACCGTTATGCAACAATTCAACGGCAGCTTGAACAATTTCTTTCCTGTGGAATGATTGCCATACACGATAATCAATCAATTGTATACGCCGACGCCAACCGGTTTCATGATCAAGAACCCAAACGGGAATTTCCGTTTCGTCTATGCTGATAAAATGTTGAATAAAAGTTGTATCCACTAAATAACTACTGCTAGAGTCATTGAATTGAACCACTCCCATAGAATGGACCATCGGGACACCCAATAACCTGCTTGTCAAATGCTGTTGAGCCGAAATTTCCAGATTATATTCCTTCGCGAGGATTTGAGCGCGGGCATCATTAGCCACGGCAGCTACTCCGCAACATCCACGCATGCGCATTGCTCCTAATCGAGGTCCCTCGATTAATCTTCTTTCTCTTCTTTCCACCGGTGTACGCGTCCTCAACAAGGCTGTCCTGTTTTGGGCAACAAGGGTTTCCAATAACTCACGTTCTTTTCTAACGGCTACCACTAACGGCACCGCAGCAAAAAGAATTAAAGGAAGCGTACCATTTTCGTTAGATTCTTCTCTTAATAGGGCGCTGTCCCCGATTCTCTTACCTTTATCAACCGGTAATTGTTTCTTGAGCGTGTCTTCAATCAAATGAACTACCTTGTGATCCGTAGGCAGATCGCTGTGTTGGGCATGGCCAATAATTTTATGCACACCGGATACTAAGCCTCGATAAAATTGCGTCGAAAATTTCTTAAACCATGGGGTATCAAACCAGACCTGCGGATTATGAACATCGTTCTCGCCTAGAATGGATAATTCGAACCCGCTCTTATCTGCGATGCCCGTTGCCTGTTCATACGCCTTGATGCCTTCTTCACTATATAATTCTTTCATGAGCGCGCCTTCGACATCATAATCTTCGGCCACATGATAACGTTGCGGCATAACGACTCTAAACAACCAATAAAGAGTAGATAATGGAAATTTGTCTGATTTAAACGCCGTAATCCAGCTTCCGCCATACGGCGGGCCGATGGCGATGACGACCGCTGATTTAAATAATCCCGTATCGCCGTGACGGACCGCAGCCAGACGATAAACGGTCGTGCCGTTGGAGAAACCAATCACACCATAACGTTCCCCGACTGGATATTGTTTTTTAAATTCCTCAAAAGAACGGACAAAATTTTCCACCACGTAATCATCGGGCGCGTATTGATTGTAATAATCGAAAACAATATTGTAATTTTTACTTAACGGAACGAATAAATCACCGAAAGTTGACAACGGATCGCGTCCAGCACCGTGAATAAAAAAGATAGTTGGCTTGCGCGGGTCAAAGGTACCCCAAATATAAAATGTTTCCAATCTGGAAAATTCATAATAAAGCGGTGTCACCCGGCCGTCTTTATCAAACTTGCTTGCCTTCGCAAGTTGATAATAAATGTCACCATATTCGGGCAAGGCATTTCTTTGCAACGCTTGACGTGTATCGTACAATGCTCCTCTTAAATAGAAAGCCAACTGTTCGCGATCCGTACGCTGCCAAGGCGTTTTCGCATGAATAATAACCGGTAAATCCTGTAAAGATTTTTCTAACATGCCAACAAAAGGAGTTAACGCTTCCCGGGAAGTATGAACTGTTCGGATTTCAGCCGGACGTAAATCAATATCTTGATCATCTCTTACGTGCACAAAACCCATAAACGATAATGCGGAAATGCTCACCCCAAGTATTTTAAGGAGGGACTTTTTCTTTCGCGGCATTTCAGAAGACGGAACGTTTGGCTGACGCACCCAATCGTAGAACAGCTTTTTAGGTTCAACAAATCCTTGGTCGGCAACAAACTTTAACCATGCTTCTTTGGCGCCCGGACGATCGCCGAGATAAGTCGGATCGATATAGATTGTATGCTTTTCTCCATATTCACGAACGAATTCTTCAAGTAATAATCGGCCGAATCCGCGGCCGCTAAAGTCCTCATTGATTTCAAGAATTTCCACGCCATAGATGATCTCGGCATTTTGCTCTACTGCTCTGGCCAAAAGATATGCGGCCCCTTTATCTCCTACTTTAATTACATACATCAGTGCCCCAGTTTCAGGCAAATTTAGACGACGTTGAACTAAGCTCAAATAACCATTAGTCATCCGGCTATAAATTTCGTTAACATAAATCGGATAGAATAACTTTCTTACTGTCGTCTTGTCCGTTATTTTAATCAATTCAAAATCAAGTTCCGGCGGGCCGCGGCGATAATGAACCAGATATCCAGCGGCAGCTAAAAGAATACTGACCGCCATGACCGACCCAATGATATCGAACTGAGGCACGTTGATAAAACTCGATACCATCATCAATCCGGCAGCAATAATTGCCAAAACAATAACTACTGTTTGTGTCCCAAAACCCTTTGTGAATCTGCGTTCGCGGTGATTGATGTTGGTTGTCTGAGTCATTTCGCGGATTCTGTTAAATTCAAAAACAACGTCTTTAAAACGTTTGTCTTTGCGCTCGGGCAAACTCCACTGCCAAATGGATAACTCTGTCGTGTCGATATTTTGAGCCGAGAACCTTCTCGAGTCTGCCCTCTTTGCTATCAACGCCTGAATTTCTTGTTGTGAGAGCTGCACTTTCTCTAGGCGCGACAACGTTATCGGTGCTGTACTCAATTCAACAATATGACGAATTCTGATATACCCTTTCTTAATACGCTGCGGCTCCGGAACATATTCTCCGAAATCTCTGCCAAGGTCGCGATACCTGATCACATGATAGTCATCATGAACAAAACTTCCTCCCAAAATATTTCCGTCGTTGACAGTTAAATAAACAGCATCATCGGAATAGAATTGCATACGCCCCAACCTACGCAAAATTTCTACCGTTAACCGAGACTTGCCAACTCCACTATCTCCAAAAATCAAATACCCATTATTATGTTCGTCAGCCAACAACTGCCCATGAACAATTTCACGATTGTTATTTAAGTTTCTATAAACTTTTTGTCTTTGCCGATTTAAACGTTCAATAACAGGGAACATCACCGCGGCTAAAGTATATGTTGAATTTGCAAATTGACTGATCGCTAATAAGCCCAACAGGACGGCAAGCACAACCAACCCTCTATCCAATTTGCTTTCCAACTTAAGATCGCGGGCGACGGTTTCGTCGGTCAATTTGTCTTTGGTGATTAATGTGCCAATATACTCAATGATAACGACAACCAAGAGAGTCAATAACCCGGCAACCAGTGCTCCTATTTTATAGTTGATAATATGTAATTGATACGCCGCTCCAACGCCGATTGCCAGCGACACTAACATAATAAGCGCGCTCAACATACTATTGCCCCTCGTGAGTTTTTGTTTATCTTTCTGACGCTTTGGATTAATACTGATTTTTACCGGAACAACGGCGCCATCGAGCCTAATCTCAACCCAGAACAAATCCACCATACGTGCATCGTTAAATGTTCCTACTCTGATGATTTCGCCCTCTCTAACCACGTCATCAATACTTTCTTCGAATTTATTTTTGTCCTCATACCGAACAATAACACGGCCATTAATCCTTAAATCCTGACTAGCCAACCAATCTAAGGGATCTTTCGACATTAAAAGACCGTCCACCGGTAAACCAAGCGCTTTTGCTAACGCCTTTCTTTCATGAGGCCGCACGTTACCGCCTTTAAATATCGTATTTAACCTTGTTTTGCTAAACGACAATTGATTGACTAGATTTCCTAATGTAAGGCCCCGGGCGCCACTCAATATTATTATCTTTTCTTTCAAATCATGCGCCATATCGACTATAAATTCGTCTTGTGTCATCTGTTTCATTAACAAAATAATATTCACACCTAAAGCCTTGGCTAATTTCGGCCATTGAGCAACGCTTGGCTCACCAAGGCCCATAAACCAGAAATTAATTGTTTGTGGCTGAACGTCTATTTCTCCAGCTAGCTTTGTGACTGATATTCCCCTCGCCCATGAAATGATCATTAAACGTCTACCCGAAATATAATCAGGATTATTGCGATGTTTTTCGTCGCTTATGCCAAGCAGTGATACGATTTTCTCCGCTGATGAGCGTAAGAATTCTTCTTCAGAAACACCGACGATAAGCATAAACGGATCAATATCCGCAACTTTGGCAATACGGACTAAACTGCCGCCATTGATATTCTTAGGGCTCTTCAGCGTAGGTGCGTTGATTTTCTCTAAATATTGAATAGATGCTGCATTGATAGTAGCTAATGTTGCCAGCTCATCATGGGTCAGGCCTAAAAGATGGCGCAATGTTTTTAATCTTTCTCCTAAAACCATATCTTTAAATTTGCTTAAGACAACCGGTTTGAGCTCGACCAGGCGATACCCGGTTAATAATACAATCGGTTCAACGCCTAATCTTCGCGCTGTATCTGAAACTACTTTTACGCTGCGTATTTGTCCGCCTTTTAACCACACATTAACTCTGTTGGCTAAGACGATATTATTTATGACCGGCTCTTTTGCTTGAGCTAGGTCTTTCCAGGATAATTTGCGCTCTTGTTTTATCAAACTCGCCCTTCGGCCTACGGCCACCGGTGAAATCTCGCCTGTCCACAAATGGCTATCATCTTGCAATTTTTTCCATTCTGCTTGCGCCTCAGCCGAGAAATTAAAAATTGAGATGTCTTTATCCGTTCTCAACACGCCGGGCATAACGGCTAAATTAAATAAACCGCTGCCCAAAATAAAATCAATCAGCCTGCCCCCATAAAGGAGCGCTAACACAATCCCAACGCTAATAAAAATTAAATGAATAATGAGGGCGTTATATCTTCTTTCAGCATAGGTGACCACGCTGGAATCTTTCTTATTGCTGCGCAGCCAACGCCGCGGCAACAACATCGCTACAATCTTTACGAATATGGATTTTTCATTTAGGGCTTGCTCAAACTTATTGCGATCTTTACGCAGCCGAGCAAATTGGATCACCACAACGGTCATTCCCATAAGTGTTGCCAATCCACCGACAAAAGCGATGATGTCAGATAATACGGTGATGACAAAAATGCCCAAGCCTACAAACATCCGCGATTCATCCATATAATTCGGCAAGTTCGTTCTGACCGCATTCAAAAAGATTGTAGCCCCGGAGATGACTAGCGCCATTCCTGCTACAACCGCGCCGTAAACAACACCTAGCATCAACTTTAATTCTCGTACTTCTTGGGCCAAGATGGTTCCCCGGCGGCGTAAGCTTCTTAACTGGCTGCCGACAAAGAGTAAAACTCCTAGCGGCA
>CAZVZR010000014.1:0-21996 GCA_964630825.1 uncultured Planctomycetales bacterium
GAATGGCAAAAGTAGGAATCATCGGCGGCAGCGGGCTCTACGAAATTGAAGGCATTGAAAATGTCGGGCAAATTTCAACGGAAAAAGAAATCAAAGGCTTGGAGAAAGAAGGTTTGCAGCACGTTAATGATGTCCCTGTTTTTCACACCCCTTTTGGCCAGCCGTCAGATCATTTTGTAACCGGTACGCTTGAAGGAACGGAAGTTGTTTTTTTGGCCCGGCACGGACGCGGGCACCGGATTTCGCCGACAAAAATTAATTACCGCGCCAACATTTTTCAAATGAAACGCTTGGGCGTCGACGCCATTATTTCCGTCTCCGCCTGCGGGAGTTTAAAAGAAGAGATGAAACCGATGGATTTTGTCGTCCCAGATCAATTCGTTGACCGCACCAACCACGCCCGTGAATCCAGTTTTTTTGACGACGGCATTGTGGCGCACGTTTCTTTTGCTGACCCGGTTTCTCCGGAATTAACAAAAGTTTTAATCGATTCTTGCAAACAAGTCGGCGTCACCGTCCACCCGAAAGGCACCTACATTAATATGGAAGGCCCGCAGTTTTCGACAAAAGCCGAATCGCACCTTTACCGCAGCTGGGGGATGGACATTATCGGAATGACCAATATGGCTGAGGCTAAACTCGCGCGGGAAGCAGAGATCGCCTACGCCTCGTTGTGTTCGGTGACCGATTACGACTGCTGGCACGGGGAGCACGACCAAGTGACCTTGGAAATGATTTTAACCAACCTCCACCAGAATATTAAAAACGCTAAAAAGATTTTGAAGTTAGCTATCCCCCAAATCGGCAAGATCACCAAGTTCGGTGCCTCCGACGCGCTTCGTTACGCCCTGGTCACTGATGGGAAATATATTTCAGAGCAGAAGAAGACGGAGTTGAAAGTGCTGATTGGAAAATACATAAAGTAGCAACACGCGACACGTGACGCTAGTGTCAAGTTGTTAAATAAAGCGTCTAAGAAGCTATATAAACAGGTAGTCAAAACACTCGATGAGATTTCTGTCTAAAATTATACTTTTTTTGGGGGCACTATATTTGGTGGGCGTTATCGGGAAAATTTTTAGAATTTTCATGGTTCCATTTTTTGTTTTCTGGATAATTATCCCGCTTGGTTTAATGTTTTTTAGTAATGAAAACTATTTATTGAAATATGAGCACAGAGTTTCCAAAAAATTGTTGGATAAAGTTCGAACTGTACTTATGGCCCTGGTGGTTTCTATTAGTTTTATGTTCTTCGCTCACCTAGATTTTATAATTAACAAAATTGGGAGTAAGTATGTAGAGGGGTACAGTGTATATTATTCTGAGGATGTAGATGATTATGGGCGCTCTCAGTCTGTACCCAATTATAGTGCAGGGAATTGGACTGGCAAATTGATTATTCAAGTAATTGGTGGTGCGATTCTTGTATTGTGCATAGGCATACCGGTAGTTGCTTGGAAACGGCAAAAGGTTGTCTATAATAAGTTAGTTAAAAAAGAATAATGGTCGGAATAAACGATTCCCCTTAAACAAGAGATACGTAACGCGTAGCACGAAAACAAAATGCCTACTGACGAAAAAACTGATTACCAGAAAACACTGAATTTGCCCAAGACGGATTTTGCGATGAAGGCAGGCTTGGCGCAGAAAGAGCCGCTGACTTTGGCAGCGTGGCAAAAGCAGGATCTTTACGGTAAGATTTGTGAAGCCTCTAAAGGGAAGAAGACTTTTATCCTGCACGACGGGCCGCCGTACGCCAACGGGCATATCCATATCGGCCACGCTTTAAATAAAACGCTCAAAGATATCATCGTCAAGTTCCGCGCGATGCAAGGGCACGACAGTTTTTACCTGCCCGGTTGGGATTGCCACGGCTTGCCTATTGAACACCAATTGCTCAAAGATTTAAATAAACGGAAATCGGATGTGGATTGTTTGTCCTTCCGCAAAAAAGCGCACGAGTACGCGATGAAATTCGTCGGCATCCAGCGCGATGAATTCAAACGACTCGGTGTTTTTGGGGCGTGGGAAGATCCATATTTGACGCTTGACCCTGAGTACGAATACTGGATTTTAAAATCGCTCGCCGAATTAAATAAAAAAGGCTACGTTTACCGCGGATTAAAGCCGGTGAACTGGTGCTTCCAATGCGAAACCGCGCTCGCTGAAGCCGAAGTGGAATATGAAAACCACACGTCACCGTCGGTTTACGTTAAATTTGCCGTAACCAATCCTGATGTCCTTAATAAACTGCCCAATAAAAAACTTTCCTTGCTTATTTGGACGACGACCCCGTGGACATTAATGGCCAACGTTGCCGTGGCGGTTCATCCTTCCTTTAGATATGTGTTGGTCGATGTGGGGGAAGAAATCTTAATTATGGAAAGTTCGCTGGCCGTAAGAGTTTTGGGTAAGGCGGGTATTAACAAATTCAATGCAATTACTGAACTTACCGGTGATCAATTAACATCACTAACTTACACGCATCCGTTTGGATTAAAACAAAACTGCCGAGTTATCACGGCGGATTATGTGACCAAAGAAGACGGCACTGGTTTAGTCCACACCGCGCCGGGCCACGGGCAGGAAGATTTTCAGTCAGGGCTTAAACATAAACTGGATGTCTTGATGCCGGTTGACGACCGCGGCGTGTACACTCAAGAGGCAGGCAAATACGCCGGGCAACATGTTTTCAAAGCCAACGAAAAGATTATTGAAGAATTAAAAGGAAACGGTGCGTTGTTTCATCAGGAAAATTTGACGCATACGTATCCGCATTGCTGGCGCTGCAAAAAGCCGATTATTTTTCGGGCGACGAAGCAATGGTTCTTAAAGATTGATCATGACAACTTGCGCGAGCGACTCATTAAGGTTATCAAAAATGACGTGCAGTGGATTCCTCCGGCCGGCGAGGAGCGGATTTCGGCAATGGTTGGCTTAAGGCCGGATTGGTGCTTGTCCCGTCAAAGATATTGGGGCGTGCCGATCCCGGCTGTTAAGTGCAAAAGCTGCCAGGAACTGATTTTATCCAATGACGTTATCGAACGCTTTGCCGATATCGCCCGCAAAGAAGGGACCGATGCGTGGTTTGAAAAGGATATTAAAGAATTTATTCCAGCCAACCTTGCTTGTCTTCATTGCCAAGCCAAGGATTTTGAAAAGACGTTTGATATTCTCGATGTCTGGTTTGATTCGGGTGTCAGCCATCAGGCCGTCGTCAAAGGGAAGATGAAGAAAGAAACTCCCATTGATATGTATTTGGAAGGCTCTGACCAGCACCGCGGCTGGTTTCAGTCGTCGATTATTCCGTCAGTTGCCCTTGATGGCCATGCGCCGTATCGCAGTGTCTTGACGCACGGCTTTGTCGTGGACGGGCAGGGGCGCAAGATGTCGAAATCTTTGGGCAATGTGGTCGCGCCGCAGGAAATTATGCAAAAATACGGCGCCGATATTTTGCGGTTATGGATCGCCTCGAGTTCTTATAATGATGACATCCGCATTTCCGATGAAATTATGGAGCGTTTGATCGACGCCTACCGTAAAATCCGCAACACCATTCGTTATATCTTGGGGAATCTTTATGATTTCGATCCTAATCGTGATTTAGTTAAATATGACCAATTGACCGATCTAGATAAGTGGGCGCTTTACCGGCTGGCAGCGACGGTCAATGATGTCAAAGTGGCTTATGAAGAATATTCTTTCGCGAAAGTTTGCAAGCTGCTGTTTCACTTTTGCAATGAGGATCTCTCCAGTTTTTATCTTGACATCTTAAAGGATCGTTTGTATACTTCTGCCGCTCAATCAGTTCCCCGAAGAGCGGCGCAAAGCGTTCTTTATCATACGTTGAACCATTTGATTAGGATTTTAACGCCAATCCTGGTTTTTACCTCTGAAGAAATTTTTGCGGTAATGCCTAAAGATAAAGCGGATAAGGATAAGGCGAGTGTTCATCTGCTTGGTTGGCTGGATGTTCCCGCCGAATGGCACCAGGAAAATATTCACAAGGAATTTGAGTTACTCGTCGCGTTACGCCCGTATGTGTTAAAGGCGCTAGCGGAAAAGCGCGCGCAAGGCGAGATTGGCAGTTCCCTGGAGGCCGCGGTTAATTTTCAAACAGCCAGCCAGAGGGATTATGATTATCTTTCCCAATATAAAAATTTGTTACCGGAAACATTTATCGTATCGCAGGTTACAGTTGAAAAGGTTAAGGAAGTTGCTAAAGGCTTAGACGAACAATTTGCACAGACAAGTGTTATTATAGAGAAGGCAAAAGGAACAAAGTGCAACCGCTGCTGGAATTATAAAGAAGATGTGGGGCAAGACACACAGCACCAAACCCTCTGCGGCCGGTGCGCGGCCATTGTAAAGGAGATTTCCTGACATGACACAAAAAAAACTCGATAAGAAAAAAATGGATAATTACAAGAAGACTCTTTTAAAGCTTAAAGAAGAAATGGTTCATGATATTAAGAATATGTCCCACAATCCTGTAACACCCGACGGTGATTCGCATGATGTTTCCGGGCATGTCCAGCACATGGCTGACGTTGCGACCGATATGTATGATCGCGAATTTTCCCTGGGGCTGGCCTCTAATGAACGGGAAGTCCTTTATAAAATTGACCTTGCTCTTAAGAAAATCCAGGATAAATCATTTGGTGTCTGTGCTGAATGTGATAGCCTTATCGCCGAACAGCGCCTTAAAGCGATTCCTTACGTTGAAACCTGCCTCAAATGCCAAGAGAAAATTGAAAATGGAAGATGAGAAACATCTCTCGGTCAGCTGTTGACATTATTCTTTTTTTGACCGGTACCTGCCTTATTGTTTTTCTTGACCGTATTACTAAAATATTTTTCTTAAATTTACTCTCCCCGGGCGAATCGTTGCCGATTATCCCCAATATTTTGCATATGACGCTGGTTTGTAACACCGGTATGGCTTTCGGGTTGTTTAAAAACCAGGGCGTGGTTTTTTTTATTATTCCGGTTGTTATTTTATGCCTGTTTGTTTTTAATGTTTATTTTTACCGCAAGAGCGATGAAATGCTGACCCGCCCGTATATTGTGGCCTTCTCTTTAATTTTAGGCGGCGCCATCGGCAATTTGGTTGACCGCATGATTTACGGGCACGTAGTCGACTTTATTGATTTTCAAATTTGGCCGGTCTTTAATTTGGCCGACAGTGCCATTACGATAGGAGCGGGCATTATTATCCTCGAGTGTTTTAATTTATCGAAGAAGAAAAGCTAAAGATATGTATCCCATTATCCTAAAATTTGGCCCGGTTACTTTATATTCCTACGGCTTGATGTTTGCTATCGCGGTCGTTGTTTCCACGGCGTTAATGGCCCGGGAGGGCCGGAAGATTGGCGTGGAAACCGATTTTGTCTATGACTTGATGTTTTGGCTGGTTTTAGGTGGTGTCGTGGGGGCGCGGTTATTTTTTATCATTCTTAACGCCAGATATTTTCTGCACCATCGGCTTGAAATGATTATGATTCAGCATGGCGGGTTGGCTTGGCAGGGCGGTTTTGTTGCAGCGTTTATAGTTTTATTTACTTTTGCGAAGAAGAAAAAGCAATCGTTTTTTTGGATGTTGGATTTTGTCGCACCGTATGCCGCTTTGGGGCAGTCGATCGGGCGGATTGGATGTTTTTTAAACGGTTGCTGCTACGGGAAACATGCTGACTGGGGGGTCTATTGCCCTGTTCATGGTGATCGATTGCACCCGGCACAATTATATTGCAGTGCGGGATTATTGATTGTTTTTTTTATTTTGAAAAAATATCAAAAGAGCACACCTGTTACCGGCCGGGTTTTTTGTTTATATCTTCTTCTGGCTTCAAGCCTTCGTTTTATTGTCCAATTTTTCCGTGGGGATGAACCGCCCATTCTTGGAGCGTTGACTATTTTTCATCTGGTCAGTTTATTTCTTTTCTTTTTTGCCCTCATTGGTTTTGTATACTTAGGGCGAAACAAAAAATAATCATATGCATCCTATTATTTGTCAAATCGGCCCGTACGCTGTGTATGGCCACGGCACGTTATTTGCACTGGCTATAATAATTTCCTCTTTTTTATTTTTTAATGATGCGCGCCGCCGCGGTTTTGATCAGTTTAAATTGTTGAAACTTATTTTTTGGTCGACGTTCGGCGGAATTTTAGGCGCGAAATTTTTTCATTCAGGAACGCTGAACATTTTTACAGAGAAGGGCTTTTCGTTTCACGGGGCTCTTATTTTAGGCAGTTTGTTTGCCTGGTATTTTATGGGGAAATATGGATTGCCCCGGGCGATTATTTTTGATCTGACGGCACCGAATCTGGCAATATTTCAGGCCATCGCGCGGATCGGCTGTTTTTTGGAAGGTTGTTGTTACGGTAAGCCGGTATCCTGGGGGATGTATTTTCCCGTTCATCACGCTGTTTTACATCCGACACAACTATATTTGATGGATGGTTCATTGGTTATTTATTGTATACTTAAACGTTACCAGAAAACCGCCAGCATCGCCGGCGAGGTTTTTTTGCTGTATTTGATATTAGAGCTGTGTATGCGCATCATTGTTGATTTTTTTCGCGTGTACCATTTTCCCGTATGGATGGGGTTAAATACTTATCAATGGGGTTGTTTAGATGTTTTAATCGGAGTCGGATATTTCTATGCAAGTCTTAAAAGTCGCCGAAGAGGATAGCCAAAAACGCCTGGATGTATTTTTGGCGCAGCAACTTTCGGAAGTTGGGTCGCGCAGCTTTACCAAGAAACTTATTGAGGCCGGCCATGTCCGGTTAAATAAAAAGGTCGTTAAGGCGCACCATAAAGTTGTTTCAGGCGATGAGATCGTGGTGGAAATCCCGAAAGATTTTTTGCCGCCATCGGATATCGAGCCCCAAGACATTCCTTTGGATATTTTTTATGAAGATAATTACATTGTTATCGTCAATAAACCTTCGGGAATGCTGGTTCATCCGGCAGCTGGGATTTATAAAGGAACGTTGGTTAACGCGTTATTGTTTCATGGCCGTAAACTTTCGGAAGGAAGCGCGCCGATGCGCCAGGGCATTGTGCACCGGCTTGACCAGGAAACTTCCGGGTTAATGGTGGTGGCCAAGGATAATTTGAGCCATGCCTATTTGGCCAAACAGTTTGCTGAGCACACGGTCAAGAAATGTTATGTCGCTCTCGTCGATGGCAAGGTTGAATTTGATGAGGGCATGGTGGATGCCCCGCTGGGCCGGGATAAATATCATCGCGAAAAAAAAGCGGTGCTGTTTGAAGATGACGCGAAGGATGCCCTGACAATTTATCGTGTCCGCAAACGGTTTGACCGGGCGACCCTGGTGGAATTATGGCCTAAAACGGGGCGGACGCATCAGTTGCGTGTGCATATGGCTTATTTAAAACACCCGATATTAGGCGATGACAAATACGGCCGTAATAAAAATAATTTTCCGCGTTTAGCGTTGCATGCCCAGGTTTTAGGTTTTCGTCATCCCCACACCAAACGTTTTGTTGAGTTTTGTCAGCACCCACCAAAAGAATTCTTGGCTTACGGAAAGTGATATCCGCTCTTTACTTCCCACCTGTTTTTTATATAATAAATATATCATCCAAAGTTAAAAAATAATTTCAGGAGGATATTGTTTTAATGAGTAATGTCGGAAAAGTTTTAACTGCCTTTGTGATTATTGCGGCCATATTGCTTTTTTCCTTAACCGCTACTTCTATTTTTTATTTTCAGGTTGAGCGCCGGGAACGTAGGGTAGCCGAGGAGAATTTCAAGAAAGCGAACAACGCCTTAGCCAATTTAAGGGAAGAGTTCCAGGGCTTAAAAAAAGAAAGTTTCCTTCTGCAGGAAAAAAATAAAGAGGCGGATGAAAAAATAAACAGTTTGCTCGATGACTTGGATTTGGAAAAAGGGTTAAGAGAGGAAATTAAGAAAGAAAACATTTCTCTTAAAGAAGAAGTGGAAAAGGAAAAGAAGATCAGGGAAAAAGTGGAAGGGGATTTGGCCGCCAACGACCAGAAATCTCAGGCCCGGATAGCTGAAATTGAAGCTACCCTTAAAAATGAAACCCAGGCCAAGACGGAACTAGAAGGCAAGTTTAAAGATATTCAGCAGCGCAATGTGTGGCTAGAGCAGTATAAGGCCCAGTTAGATCAAGGGGTCAATGATTTCAAACAAGCCACATTACAAAATAATCCTCAGCAGGTTGCGCCACTAGCCCCTGACCAAGATAAAGTTGATTTAGATAAAATAGTCGTTGCCCCTGACCATGCTCCCAAAGGGAGGATTTTAAGCGTGGACCCGGATACCGAATTTGTTATCGTGAACCTCGGCGAGAAAGATGGCATTGGAAAGGGGAATCTGATGTCGGTTTACCGGGGTAAAGATTATTTGGGAGATATAAAAGTGACACGTGTTCAGCCCGAAATGTCTGCTGCTGATTTTATTCCACCTTTTTCCAGCCGTACCGTCCGCAAGAATGATGAAGTTGTATTAAAACAATGATCCTCACCGTTAAACCTACGTTGCGGTTAAAAGGAAGTGTTCGCCTTCCGGCATCCAAGTCTTATTCGATCCGCGCATTTTTGATTGCCGCTTGCGGGGGGAATTCGGTGATTGTTCATCCTTCCAATTGCGATGATGCGGTTGTTGCCCGTTTGGCCGCCGGGCAATTGGGCTCAAATATAAAGCAATTGGGAAATAATATCTTCAAAGTTCAGGGCCGGATCAACAAGCCAAAGGTTGCACATATTCACGTTAAAGAATCCGGAACAGTCTTAAGATTTATTATTCCGTTAGCGGCGTTATTTAAGCAACATGTTACCGTTAGCGGCGAGGGAACCTTACGGGGACGGCCGAATCATTTCTTGACGAAAACATTGCGTTCAATGGGCTTAAAAGTTAAAGGCCACGGGGTTGCGGAAGGCATTCCTATCCGTATTTCCGGCGGGCGGCTTCACGGCGGGCGGATCATTATTGATGGAACGCTCAGTTCACAATTTATTTCTGCTTTATTGATTACTTGCCCGCAATTGGAGGAAGATTCCACAATTATTCTTATAGGGAAGAAAATTGTTTCTTTGGATTATCTGACGATGACCCGCCAAATCCTTAAAAAAAGCGGGGTCAATGTTAAACCAAAAGGTTTGAGGTCTTTTATAATCAAAGCGCCCCAGAAATTTAAGGGTTTGGGAAGATTTGTTGTTCCTTCGGATTATGGCCTGGCCGCTTTTTTAATGGCCGCGGCGGCGCTGATTAAATCAGAGGTAATTTTAGAAGGATATTTAAAAGATGACTTTATTCAGGCGGATAAACAGATTTTATTTTTATTAAAGAAAATGGGCGTTAAATTTACCAAGAAAAATAATTTTATTAAAATGCGCGGGCCGTATTCTTTTAAAGGCGGAGCGTTCTCGTTAAAAGATGCCCCGGATTTAGTCCCGATTATGGCTGTTTTGGCGCTTTTTGCCAAAGGGAGAACACGCCTTTACGATATCGGGCACGCCCGGGTTAAGGAATCCGACCGCATCGGCGATTTGCGCTGGGAACTTTTAAAGGTCGGGGCGAAGATCAAAGAGGGCAAGGCCGAACTTATTATCGAACCGCAGAATAATTATCGTTCCAACGTTCTTTTAGACCCGCATAAGGACCACCGTCTGGCAATGGCGTTTAGCATTTTAGGTTTGAAACTCGGTACGCATGTTAAAGACATTGAATGTGTGAGCAAATCTTATCCGCAATTTGTCCGCGATCTAAGGGCCTTAGGCGGCAGGATGTCCCGCCGCTAAAAATCGTTTGACTTATTTTTTCTTTTCCTTTATGATTATGCACATCTTCAGACAGTCTTTGATAGTGTTCATATCCTAAGAATAAGGAAATCCACGTGTTACAGAAGTTCTTCAAGCTTTTCAGAAAACTTACCAATTATATTTTAGGTTTATTCTCTAATGACATCGGCATTGATTTAGGGACGGCCACCACCCTTGTTTATGTTAAGGGGGAAGGGGTTGTTTTGTGCGAACCTTCGGTCGTTGCCATTGAAAAAGATACCAACCGTGTCATCGCTGTAGGGGAAGAAGCCAAGAAAATGTTAGGCCGTTGTCCGGCTAATATTATTGCTATTCGGCCTCTTAAGGACGGGGTTATATCAGACTTTGAGATTACGGAAGCGATGCTTACTTATTTTAAAAAGAAAGTCCGTCGCAGCCGGTTTTCGGTTTCACCGGCAATGGTCATTGCCATTCCTTCCGGGATTACCGCGGTTGAAAAACGGGCGGTCCGTGATTCGGCTGAACGGGCCGGGGCGCGGTCGGTTGAACTTATTGAAGAACCGCGGGCGGCCGCCATTGGCGTTGGGTTGCCGGTTGAAGAGGCGACGGGTAATATGATCATTGATATCGGCGGCGGGACGACGGAATTCGCGGTTATTTCTTTAGGCGGGCTGGTTTATGCCAAGTCAATCCGTATCGCCGGCGATGAGATGGATGAAGCGATTATTGAATATTTACGTAAGACATATAATCTGATGATCGGCGAGAGGACAGCGGAAGAAATTAAAATCCGTATCGGCTCAGCGTATCCGTTAGAGGAAGAATTAAACATGGATGTCCGCGGCCGGGATTTGATTTCTGGTTTACCCAAAACGATTTCAGTAACTTCGGTTGAGATTCGGGAAGCTTTACACGATCCGGTACAAGCGATTGTCGATGCCTCAAAATCAACCTTGGAGCAAACACCGCCGGAATTAGCGGCAGATTTGATTGACCGCGGGATTGTCATGGCTGGCGGCGGCGCGTTATTGCGCGGTTTGGATAAGCGTATTGCCGAGGAAACGGATCTTCCCGTGCACGTTGCCGATGATCCGGTAACCGCCGTTGTTTTAGGGACGGGGCAGGTTCTTAATATGCCGGCTCGCCTACGCAAGCGTGTGACTACCCCAATCAAATTTGACTTCTAATTTGTGAAAATCTACCATTTATGTTGTGTTTAGAAGATCTTCCAAGAATCTAGTTTATTTATTTATCCTCTTTGTCCCCTTCTGTTTTTTCTTCATTTATTCCTCAACTTTTTCTCAATGGAAATTCAAGGTTATCGAAAGTTCTTCACCGGTTATTCAATTTTTTTCTATGCCGATTAAAGAATTCAAGAAAATTCTTTATTACCATCGCATTTTCGATGAGTATAAGCGGTTAAACAGGGAAGTTTCTGTCTTAAAAACCCGCTTAATGGGCATGGAGGAGGTTATCCGAGAAAATAGGCGGCTTGAACAGCTGCTTAATTTTAAACGGAGCCTTCTTTATTCTTCGGTGGTCGCCACGGTCATCGGGCGTGACCCTTCTTATTGGGATTCGACGATGATGATTGATAAAGGAAAAAGCGACGGTATCCGAGCCGGGATGCCGGTTGTGAATGCTTCTGGCGTCGTGGGAAAGATAGCTGAAGTAGGTGATGCCTCCAGTAAGATTATTCTTTTGACTGATCCACAATTTAGTGTGGCGGCTTTGATTCAACGGCCGCGGGAGAGTGTTTTAGTTGCCGGCTCACTGGAGGGGATTTGCCGCTTGAAATTTATCGCCGAAGGTGCGGATATCCATGTCGGTGATCAAGTCATTACCTCAAAACTCAGTTCTTCTTTTCCTGAAAGCCTTCTGATCGGCGAGGTCACGGCAATTACAAAGAATCCCAACTCTTCTTTAACTGAAGGAATTGTCAAGCCGGCGGTGAGTTTGTCGCAAATTGAGGAAGTATTGGTTATTTTAAAATAAGGGATATTCATGCGGAAAGTATTGTTAATTATTTTTCTTGTTTTTATCTTTTATCTTATAGAAATTCTGCTGTTTAATCTTTTCGGCCGATGGTTCAGGCCTAATTTACTTTTATTGTTGATAATTTTCTTTGATTTTTATTTGGGGATACGTTTTGGGCTTTTGACAGCTTTTGCGGCCGGTATTTTAAGAGACAGTTTCAGCACGCATATTCTTGGGGTTAATCTTTTATCGTTGGTCGCCAGCGCCTTTTTGACCACGGTATTTAGAAAACAATTTTACTTTAAAGGATCGCGCACATCTTTTTTTCTTGTGATCTCCTTGGTTTGCCTTGCCAATTTCTTGATACAATTTGTTTTGTACATATTTTGCAGTACGGTTAACTTTTCTTCAGCGCTAACGGCTGTCTTTTTTCCGCAAATTATTTCAACCCTTTTGGTCAGCCTATTTGTTTTTAAACAATTACGAAAATGCGTCTCAAGATTATTCGTGTAGCCACAATTTGCTTATGGTTCTTTATCCTGGCGACTTTGTTTTATATGCAGGCGGCCCGGGGGAAATATTATTTTGATCTGAGCATGAACAACCGTATCCGGGTTGTCCCGCTGGAAGGGTGGCGGGGGCGGATTTTTGACCGCAATGGTGTTGTCCTCGCCGACAGCCGGCTTTCCTACAACGCGATGGTTATCCCGCAGGATATTAAGAATTTTCAGGAATTGTTCGGTTTCTTAAGCCAGGTTTTGGAAGTTGATAAAAATTCCCTTATTAAACAGTACCAGCAAAGAAGGCAGGCGCTTTTTATTCCTGTTGTGGTGGCTGAAGATATTCCCCGCGCCAAAGCGATCATTCTGGAAGAGAATAAATTTCGTTTTCCTAGTTTGCTTTTGCAAGAAAGCTTCAAAAGGTTTTATCCGTTAAATACAAACAGCGCGCATGTCTTGGGTTATGTCGGCAAAATTAACCGCGCCCAAATTGAACGGTTAAAAGAATATGGGTATTCTCCGCAAAGTTTGGTGGGTTATACCGGCGTCGAGGAATACTATGATGCTAATCTTCGCGGCCAGCCCGGCGGGCTTCAAGTTGAGGTCAATAGCAGTGGCCAGCAAGTACGTTTGTTAAGTTTAAAAGAACCCCAACGCGGCGATGATATTTCTTTGACTATCGATACGCGCATACAACAAATTTCAACGGAATTATTGATGGGCAAAGAGGGTGTGGTGGCGATGATGGATATACATTCCGGAGAGATTTTGGCTTTGGTCAGCTCTCCGGGGTATAACCCTAATTCACCTTCGGAGACGGCTGGAGGAAGAGGGGCGTTTCTTAATCGGGCGGTACAGGGAGTGTACCCTCCGGGGTCTGTTTTTAAAGTCCCGGAAGCTTTGTGTGGGTTAAGCAATCAGAAAATTACAGAAAATACAAATTTTTACTGCAATGGATTTCTTGACCTTGGTGGAATAAAGTTTGGCTGTACCGCGCACCACGGCGATCAGAATTTGATGGCCGCGTTGACTCATTCCTGTAACGTATATTTTTATAATGTCGGACGTATATTAGGTGAAGAAAAAATCAGCTCTTGTGCAAATACTTTTGGTTTGGGGACTTTAACGCACATTGATTTGCCCTACGAAGTGGAAGGCATTATTCCTAATTTGCGGCAAAGGGCTTTGGCAAAAAATCAACGGTGGTATGCCGGGGATACTTTAAATTTGTCGATTGGGCAAGGTGATGTTTTGGTAACACCGGTGCAATTGATGCGCATGATGTCAACGGTTGCCCGTGACGGCGCGGAAGTTCAGCCGCATGTCATTAAAGCAATTGGGCAAGTACCGGTGGAACGCTACGCGGTTGAACATTACATAAAGATGGAAGAAAAATATTTTAATATCGTTCAAAGGGCGATGCGTGCTTCGGTGACGGATTTTGCGGGGACTGCCCACGGGATAGATATTGATGGTTTATACGTGGCCGGCAAAACGGGAACGGCCCAAACTTCTGGGCAACAGAATACACATGCCTGGTTTGTGGGTTATACAAAAGATACTAAACCGGAAATTGTTTTTTGTGTATTTTTAGAACATGGCGGTTCCAGCCATAATGCCGTTTCATTGGCGAGGGAATTATTGTTAAGGATGCAAGAGGAGAAGATACTCTAATGAAACGCGACTTGAATTTTAAAATTTGGTTTTTTACCATTCTTGTGATGATGATCGGTTTGATTGCGCTATATAGCGCTTCTTTTCAGAATGAGCGTGTTTCCCAAAAGATTTTTCTTGACCAACTTTGGGCGATTGGTGTCGGGTTGGTGATTATGTTTCTTTTTAGCCGGGTTGATTACCGTAAATTTTATGACTTGGCGTATGTTTTTTATGTGCTCAATATTATTTTATTGTTGGTGGTGCATGTGGGCGGCCGGCATGCACAAGGAGCCCGGCGGTGGTTAGAAATAGGGAATTTTAATTTTCAACCCTCGGAACTTGCCAAGATCGCTATCATTTTAGTTTTGTCACGGTATTTGAGCAGCCGAAAACCAACCTTCCATTTTAATTTCTTAAGTTCATCGCAAGAATTTTTTCGCGATGTCGGTATGCCATTTTTTTTAACCGGTGTTTTGATGGTTTTTATTTTCAAACAACCGGATTTAGGTACGGCTCTTTTATTGTTGGGAATTTTTTTGCTTCTTCTTTTTGCCGCTGGGGTAGATATAAAATATATTCTAGGGTTTGTGGGATTTTGTTTATGCTTGATGCCATGGGCATGGCATATGCTGGCGGATTATCAGAAAAACAGATTGTTGGTTTTCTTAAACCCCAATATTGATCCGTTAGGGGCAGGGTATACCATTATTCAATCAAAGATTGCCGTTGGTTCGGGGCAGATATTCGGCAAGGGCTGGTTGTCGGGTACCCAAAACCAGTTAAACTTTCTGCCTGAACGCCATACCGATTTTATTTTTTCGGTCATTGGCGAAGAGTGGGGTTTGTTGGGGACTTCTTTCTTGTTGTTTTGTTATTTTATGCTTATCCAAAGCGGATTGACGATTGCCGAACAATTGAAGGACCGCTTTGGGATGTTAATGACAGTAGGGATCGTGGGGATTTTGACACTGCAGGTGGTCATTAATATCGGTATGGTTATAGGTTTGTTGCCGGTGGTGGGGCTTACGTTGCCTTTTATTAGTTATGGGCGGACCTCTTTGCTGACATTTATCATCTTGATGGGTATATTATTGAATATTAATGAGAGGCGGACGGTTATTTGATTCAATTTTTACTTTTTTAATAGTCAAACTCATTGAATTTCATTTGTGCAGTAAAATTAAATATAGTAGAATCTATATAAATAATAATAATATTTATTAATAAAGCTAAATTATGAAACATTATAAGAAAATAACCAATAAGCCCCTGGGTGAATTATTAGTTGAAAGGGGCATTATCGGGCACGAACAACTCGAACTCGCCCTTCAACACCAAAAGAAAAATGGGGGCCTTTTGGGCGAAATCTTTGTTGAATTGAAATTTGCGACGGAAAAGGATATTGCCCAGGCCATCACCGCTCAATACGGCTTCCCGTATTTGCCGTTAGTCAATTACGAGATTGAGCCGGAGGTGCTCAAGACCGTTCCGGAAAATCTCTGCCGTAAACATGGCCTTGTTCCTATCGACAAAATTGGCAAAAGCCTTACTTTGGCGATGAGTAACCCTTTAAACATTCAGGCAGCCGAGGATGTCGAACTGCTAACCGGGTGTACGGTGCAGGTATTTGTCAGTACAGCTACCGAAATCAAACAATGTATCGATAAATATTATTTAGTTAAATAATGGCCTCTATCAACGACCGTTTAAAAGAGATAATCCTGCGTGACCAGCTAGTTAACGAAAAAGAGCTCGAGAGGGTATTTGACGAATTAAGAAAATCTGGCGGATCATTAAGCAAAATTCTTTCAAAACGTGAACTCATCGATGATAACGCTTTAGTCCAGATTTTAAGTGAAGCCTCCGAATTACCTATTATCAATATTTCCCGTTTCCAAATTGACCCCGAAGCCACCAAAATCATCCCTTTAGAAATCGTTTTAAAATATACAGTTTTTCCAGTTTCTTTAATCGGTGACAACCTTACCTTGGCCACCGCTGACGTTCTTGATGTGGTTATTCTCGATAATATTAAAGCCCGATCGGGTTGTATTGTTTCACCGGTTTTAGGCCGCCGCAAGGATATTGAACAGGCCATTGCCAAGCAGTATGCCGTCGATAAAAAACAGATGCCGGTTTCGGAAGGAACGGATGAAACTTTTGAAGAGATTATGGAGGATATTAAAGAAGTTGAAGACATTGAGCTTGTTAAAGAAGCGTTGCAAGATCAAAAGAAATCGGCTGTTGAGGAAATTTCCAGCGAAGGACCAATTATCAAATTAACGGATACGATCATTCAACAAGCTGTTTTGGCAAAAGCCAGTGATATTTTTATTGAGCCTTTGGAAAAAGCTTTGCGGATTCGTTACCGTGTAGACGGCGTTATCCGTGAGATTGACCGCATGGCGAAAGTTTTGCATTTTCCGATTATTTCACGTATTAAAGTTATTTCTAATTTGGATATCTCTGAACACCGATTGCCGCAAGATGGGCGTTTCCGTATCATTACTTCCGGGCATCATGAGGTAGATTTTCGTGTCAATGTCCTGCCAACAGTCATCGGAGAAAAAGCAGTTTTGCGTGTTTTGGATAAAGATGCTTCTTACGTGAATATTGACAAGTTGGGTTTTGAAGAAGAATCTTTAAAACGTTTGAAAGAATGTGCCCATAAGCCGCACGGGATGATTTTGGCCTGCGGCCCGACGGGAAGCGGAAAAACAACGACCCTTTATTCCATCTTGAAATATGTTGATTCTCCCGGCCACAACATTGTGACCGTTGAAGACCCGGTCGAGTTTCAGCTCAAAGGGTTGAATCAAGTCAATATTAAACCCAATATGGGGCTCACGTTTCCCACGGCGTTACGTTCTATTTTAAGGCAAGATCCGGATATTATCATGATCGGCGAAATCCGTGACAGCGAAACATTGGATATCGCGGTCAAGGCGGCTTTAACCGGGCATTTGGTCTTAAGTTCTTTGCACACGACCACAGCGGCCGGGTCGATCGTCCGTATGATGAATATGGGCATTGAACCGTTTCTTATCTGTTCATCGGTTTTGGCAATGGTGGCTCAGCGCCTTTTGCGCCGGATATGTGAGTACTGCAAAGAAACATATGAACTCCCCGAGGCCGTTGCTGAAAAAGTAGGCTTGCGCCAAATCACATCTCAGAAAAAAAATGAATTTTTTAAGGGCAAGGGTTGCAAGAAATGTTTAAATTCGGGTTATAAGGGGCGCGTGGGGATAACGGAGGTGCTGATTGTTTCCCAGAAAATAAAGGAAGCTATATTAAACCGGGCGGGGGAAATCAAAATTAAAGAAATAGCTCGGCAGGAAGGAATGCGGACTATGCGCGAAGACGGGCTGGCCAAGGCATTGGCGGGGCTTACTTCCTTAGAGGAAGTTTTACGGGTAACCGTAGCGGATGAGGCGAAGAAATGACCGAAACCCTCAAAGACCGGTTGCTTAATACACTGATCGAATCAAAGCAACTTAAAAAACAAGATATCGATGCCGCGATGGAATTGCAGAAAAAGAAAGGCATTGGGCTGGATAAGGCTTTAATCGAAAAAGGGCTTATCAATGAAAAAGAGTTATTGGGCTTGTTGGTCAATGAGTTAGGGATTCCTTTTATCAATTTAAGCAAATACAAAATTGACCCTGCTCTCCAGGAAGTTATTCCAGAGAAAATAGCCAGGCAGTACCACATTATTCCGCTTTCACTCTTGGATAATATGATGACGGTTGCTTTGTCCGACCCGTTAAATATTTTTGTTATTGATAATTTAAAAAATATTACCGGGAAGAATATTGATGTGGTTTTAAGTACCAGTACAGAGATCATGAAGGCCATTGAAACATATTATGGGGCGCAGGCGTTAGCGTCGGTTAAGGAAATCAGCCAGGATATCGCGGCCGATGAATTTGAAATCGTCAGCGATCAGGAATCCAGTGAAGATTTGGAGGGAGCATTTGATAAAAGCGAGAAGGCTCCCATTGTCCGCATGGTCAATCTTGTTATTAAGGAGGCCTTAAAGCAACGTGCATCGGATATTCATTTAGAGCCTATGGAAGATGGCATGCGGGTGCGGTACCGTATCGACGGCGTTTTGCAAGAAATACATACGATCCCTAAAGTGAACCAGAACGCGGTTATCGTTAGGATAAAAATTATGGCGCGCATTGATATCACGACGGTGCATATCCCGCAGGATGGCCGGTTTAAATTAAAACTCGGCGGCAAGGAGGTCGATTTCCGTGTTTCGATGTTGCCGACAACTTTTGGCCAAAAAGTTGTTATGCGAGTTTTAGATAAAAAGAATCTTTCTGTCGGCCTGGAAGGGTTGGGGTTCTCAACAGCGCAGTTCCAAGTCCTCAAAGAAGGGATTAAGGCGCCGTTTGGCATGATTTTGGTAACAGGGCCGACGGGAAGCGGCAAATCAACAACTCTTTATTCTATTTTAAATGAACTTAATACGGTTGACCGGAACATTATAACTGTTGAAGATCCTGTCGAATATTTACTGGATGGGCTAACCCAAATTCATACACGCGCAGAGATCGGATTGACATTTGCCGAGGGATTAAGGGCGATGCTGCGGCAAAGCCCGGACGTGGTCATGGTCGGCGAGATCCGGGACAATGAAACGGCCGATATTGCGATTAAAGCTTCGTTAACGGGGCAACTTGTTTTGGCGACATTGCACACCAATGATGCGGCCGGTGCGCTGACGCGGTTGGTGGATATGGATGTGGAAGCATTTTTGGTAGCTTCCAGTTTGGTTTTAGTCAGCGCGCAAAGGTTATGCCGAAAAATTTGCCCTCATTGCAAAGAAGAAGAGCAAATAGCCAAGAAAGCCCTCGAGGAAATAAAACATGATTTTAGGGCAAGTCAAAAATTTTATCATGGGAAAGGTTGTGACAAGTGCCGGCAGACAGGTTATTTAGGGCGGACATGCGTAACAGAGGTTTTAGAAATGGATGATGATATTCGCATTAAACTTATTAGCGGGTCTTCCTCCGATGAGATAAAGGAGTATGCCCGGAAGAAAAAGTCGATGGTCACTTTGTGGGAAGATGCTATGGCCAAATGCCTGGCCGGTGAAACAACGCTGGAGGAAGTCTTGCGCGTGACAACCTCGGAGTAGTGTGTCCGTTGAAGATTTTTTAAAATCATTTCTTTTTAAAAAGATTTTGGTGTTAAAATACAAAAATAAAGTGAGTATTTTTGTATAAGGTTTTTTGAAAGGAAAGCAGTCTTATGGCAACATTTCAGTACGTCGCAAAAGATCAAGAAGCGAAAACAGTAAAAGGGAAAATTGCTGCTGAGAATAAGGCCACGGTTGTTGAAGAGCTTAGGAAACGTAAATTAACGATTGTGTCGATAGATGAAATTAAAGAAAAGGGAGCCAAGCAAGGTACTTTTCGCAGCAAGAGGGTCAGAGGTGAGGAAATTGTTATTTTTGCGCGGCAATTAGCGACGATGGTTGATGCCGGTATTCCGATTGTACAAGGTCTTGATGCCTTACAAGAGCAAATCACTCACCCGCTTTTTAAAAAAACTATTGCCAATATCCGTGATGACATCCAGCACGGCAGCAGCCTTTATGCCGCGTTTAATAAACACCCTACGATTTTTGATACGCTTTTTGTAAATATGGTGAAGGTGGGCGAAACGGGCGGTGTGCTGAGCACCGTTTTGGATCGCATCTCGAGTTATTTGGAAAAAACTCTCCGGCTCAAAAGAAAAGTCAAGGGGGCGATGATTTATCCTATTGTTGTTATCTCGATGGCTATTATTATTACGATAGTCCTTTTGGTGAAGGTTGTTCCGACTTTTACCGGTATTTACGCTTCTTTTAACCACCAATTACCGGCGATGACTCTTTTGTTGATTTCAATTAGCAACGCACTTCAGCATTATATATTATTTATTATTGGGGTTATGTTTCTAACTTTTATGCTGTTGTCGAGGTGGTATAAGACGGATAAAGGGCGGTTGACTATTGATCGGACTATTTTAAGAATACCTATCTTCGGCGATATATTGCGTAAAGTGGCGATCAGCCGTTTTACCCGTACTTTAGCGACGTTAATTCAAAGTGGTGTTCCAATCTTAGAGTCATTGGACATTGTCGGCAAAACTATCGGTAACCGGGTGCTGGAACTTGTTGTGGAGGACGTGCGTAACACCGTACGCGAAGGAGAGAGCATCGCTTCTCCTTTATCCAGGAGCGATGTTTTTCCACCAATGGTAACGCGGATGATTGCTATTGGGGAAAAATCCGGGCAGATGGAAAAAATGTTATCGAAGATTGCCGAATTTTATGATGACCAAGTTGACGCTGCCGTTGAAAGTTTAACCAGTATCATTGAACCCGTCATTATAGGAATCTTGGGTATTGTCATTGGTTTTATTGTCATTGCGCTGTTTATGCCGATATTGACGATTACCCAACTTCTATAATTTTTTTTCAGAATATTAAAGCAAATTAGAAAAATGGTAAGATTCAAAAGGGTAATTTTTATTTTAATCGCTGTATCGATGCCTACGTCCTTCGCACTCGCCCAGGATGCCCCGGCCATCCCTACCGATAAATTTTTTGAATACAGTATAAATGCTTTAGATGAAACAGCCCAATCGTTGGAAAAACAAAACCAACAGCTTAAAGAAATTATTAAACAATACTGGCAGGATGTGCAAGTGCTTCAACAAAAGTCCATTCAGTTGGAACGAGACAGGCAGGGTATATATAAAGATGTACAGCAGCTTAATGACGGCGTTAGCATTACCACCCAAAAGGTTTCTATTGCCAATCAAAAAGTTTCAGGGCTTAAGAGCAACCATATGCAAATTAATAACGAAAACAACAGGCTTGAAAAGTCTTTTCAAGAAAAACAAAAAGAAAATACTCAAACAACCGATCTTATGCAACAGTTGCGTAAGGAAATAGTTGCGCTCACAGATAAGTTGAATAATTTAACTGATTCAGCGGAAGGAAGATTTCAAGAGGAAAAGAATAAGACAATGCAGGCTCTGAAAGAAAGCCAGAGAAATGTTGGTTTGGAACAACGAAAATTGTCGACATTTAAGAAAGGTTATGGCAAGCCTTTGAAAATGGTTGAAGAGTCAACGAAGCAGCAGTTTCTTTTAAAACAGAAATTGGCAAAATTGGAAGGCAATATGGCGGTTTTGTCGAAAGAAAATGAACAGTTAGGGCAGGACATAGTTAATACCAATGCGACGGGTAAATCGCAACTAGAGGCGTTAGAGACTTCATTGCAAGAATTAGGCGGGAAGAAAACCAGTTTGGAGAATGTTTTGGCGACAGTGGATAAGAAATTAGGTAATAAGTCTGTGCCGGCAGTATCCAGCGCAGCAGAAACTCAGCAACTTGAACAAAATTTGGTTGTTATTAAAAGTGAGAATGAGGATCTGAAAGGACAATACAATAAACTTATGGGGAAACTGAAGGAATTAGAGAAAAACAACGAAAACGAGGGGATTTGACAAAGGTAATTCCTGGGTGTTATACTTTAACTAACAAATGAAGTTTAAGGGTAAACCATTCGTAAGGATGGGGCACAAAGCTATCCCGACGTTTTCTTAAATAAATTCAGAAGAAAGTCGGGACCCCAAACGTGAGCGCAAGTGAATATTTGGGGAAGGGTCCTAGACTAGCAGTTAGTTTAGGATAGCCAGTTACCGTCATAAAAGACGTTAAAATCAAAAGCTGATAAAGCCTATTCTTCGATTGGAGAATAGGTTTTTTTATTGGAAAATTACTTTAAGGCAAGGACGAAATTTTATGGTTAGGGAGAATTATAAGAAAAGGAATTGACACTAAATCGAAGGAGGTGATAAAATAAAATTTACTATTAAGACCTTTAACAAATAGGTAAGTCAGATTTTTCGGATTAGAGCCAGGGAAATAACGTTATAATTATATATTCATCCTGCTCTTCTCTGAAGGAAGCACTGCCTAGAGGTGTTAAGGAAACCAAAAAGGAGAAGAAGAGATGAAAAAATTAAACAAACAAGGTTTTACGCTCGTCGAAATTATGATCGTTGTGGCGATTATCG
>CAZVZR010000014.1:22096-47309 GCA_964630825.1 uncultured Planctomycetales bacterium
GCAATTTTATTTATTGGTTTTGATTAAGGGGGCCCTTAAAAGCCCCCTTAATTATCAGTAAGAGGTAGGAGCCTCTATTATAAGGGAATCAAAAAGGGAGAAGAGAGATGAAAAAGTTAAACAAACAAGGTTTTACGCTCGTCGAAATTATGATCGTTGTGGCGATTATCGCGTTGTTAGCGGCCATAGCGATTCCGAACCTTTTGCGAGCGAGAGTTTCGGCTAATGATGCTTTAGCCAAGGGTACTTTACGTACTCTCTCAACCGCTTCCGAGACGTATGGTACGGCCAATAACGGGAATTACCCGGGCACAGAAGCGTCATTAACCAGTGCTACCCCACCGTACATTAATACGATATATTGTGATCAGACAATCTCTGGGTTTGCGTATACATGTACTTTTGGGACGGCTGGATATACTTTTGTAGGCACGCCGACATCTGTTACCACAACGGGTACGACCACATTCACGATGACCACCGGCGGTATTTTAAGGCCGTAAGGACAGTTGCAATTTTATTTATTGGTTTTGATTAAGGGGGCCCTTAAAAGCCCCCTTAATTATTTTTTGTAGGACGCGGGGCCCGCCCATTAGATTATTAATAATAGTATATAATATATAAAAAAATTTAAATTTATCACTTGATGAGTGATTTGAATTCTCTTAGAATGCTTTAAAGAAATGAAAGAGAGTTACCGTTGAAAACGTTGAAGAAATTCCTGAATATTTATTTTAGTGTGATACGGCAGATCCTTCCCCAAAAGAAAGAAAGTAACGCTGTGGGGATTGATATAGGCACGAATGATTGCAAGTTAGTAGAACTGTCCCGTTTGGGATCCGGTTTCCAGCTGGTTGATTGGGCAATTCAACCTATCTCTAATGGCGATTTAGCAGGAACCCTCACTAAACTCATAAGAAATTTAGAAAAACCCACCAAGAGTATTTATACGGCTGTCTCCGGAAAAGGCACATTGATTCGTTATATCGATATGCCCGTTATGTCGCTAGATGATCTTAAGAAATCTTTTGCTTTGGAAGCGGATAAATACCTTCCGTTTGCCCAGGATGAAATTTATATTGATTGCTGCATTCTTAGCGAAGGAGCCGTCAAGGGAAAGCAAATGGCAGTTATGGCTGCTGCTTCCAAGAAAGACTTAGTTGATCACCGAATGAAGCTCTTAACCGATTTGGGGCTCCAGGTCGATTTTGTCGGTTTAAATCCGACGGCGTTGGCTAATACAGTCAATGTTTTAGGTTTTAAGGATGTTCCCGCGAACCCATCAGGTGCAATTGCTTTGTTGGATATGGGAGATACGGTGAGCAACTTATCAATCTTGGTTAACAAATCGCCCAGATTTACCAGGGATATTTTTATGGGTGGGCGTGATTTGAGTAAGCGGATTTCGAATGTTATGGGAATAAGTTTTGAGGCCGCGGAACAGTTAAAAGGCAATCCTGGCGATAAATTAAATGAGGTTTTAAAGTCCTGCGATCTAACGGTAACGAATATCGTGCAAGAGATTCGCCTTTCCTTTGATTATTTTATGACGGAAAGGAATATGGAGATTCAGAAATTGTATTTGACCGGCGGCGGGTCTTTGCTTCAGGGCATTACTCAAGAATTAGAGAAGAATTTGAATGTCAGTGTAGCTATTTTGAACCCTTTTGAAAGTTTAACAATGGGGCCGAATGTGGATGAACAAGAGCTTAACAAAGTTTCACGTAAATTGGGAGTAGCCCTAGGGCTGGCCTTATACGCTTATGATTGAGATAAATTTAGCGCCGCCAGAAGTCAGAAAGCGGAAGAAGAAATCTTCTTTAGCCGCGAAATTTAATATTCCCATGGAAGTGATAGTTGGGTCGGCTGGTGGGCTTTTGGTGCTTTTAGTTTTAATTCATTTTGGCTTAATGGGGGTAAACCTTACTAAAAAATTAGCATATAATAGGGTAAAAGCGAAGTGGAATGAAATGGCCCCTTCTAAAGCAAAGGTCGATCAGGTTATGCAGGAAATGAGATCCTTGCAGTCACAATACGATGCGATTAAAGGTATCACTCAGGATGTCGCTATACAATGGTCAGAGAAATTAAATATTATTAGCGATAATCTTCCCAAGGGAGTTTGGTTAAAGCGTGTTGATCTGACGGATGAGGCATTTCTTCTTGATGGGAGTGCTATTTCCAAAAAGAGTAATGAGATGATTAACGTGCATAGTTTTATTGCGGCCCTCAAAGGGCAAGAACGTTTTCTGGATAAATTGGTGGATTTGGACCTCGGGAGTATTCAAAGCCGGTATATTAAAGATGTAGAAGTTGCTGACTTTGTCATCAAATCGGGTTTAAAGAAATGAAAAAAATAGAATTGCCAAAAGATTTCTCCGGTTTATTAGAAAAAATTAATGAAAAGAATTTTTATTATATATTTACGGGATCGCTTTTATTGATTTTTTTATTGTATTATTTTGTTCTTATTCGCCCGCAACTTAATGCATTCTGGAAAATTACACCGGAGATTAAGGATTTATCCGAGAATATCGCTAAGACACAAAATGATATAAATAATTTACAAAACTATAAAAATAAAGTTGACCAATTAAAATTGAAACTAGAGACCATGAGGGCGAAGGTGAAATCACGGCAAGAGGTTCCAATAATATTAGAGAAAATTTCTCGAATCGCCAATGAGAACAATGTTAAGATCGATCAAATTATGCCAGAATCAACGGATATGAGTTTGCTCTTGAGTGATAATCAAAATAAATACTTCTCCTTGCCGATTGTTGTTGAGGCTGATAGCAGTTATCATGCTTTTGGAAAATTCTTAAACAAGTTGGAACAGGACGAAATATTTTTCCGTACGGCTATGTTTAGCATAAATTCGCAGAGTAACTCCAGGACCAACAAGGTTAAATTAACTTTAAATACAATTGTTTATGAACCAGCAAAGCCGAAATGATAAAAAAGAATATATTGGTTATATTATTTCTAGCAAGCCTTCTTTTTAATGCTCCTAGTGTTTTCTCCGAGCCACCACCGGCGGAAGGGGAAAGCCATTTTGTATACAATGATCATGGCAAGAGAGACCCCATGTGGGAGTTGGTTACCCCTAATGGCGCGATACAGAATTATGATTCAGATTTTGAAGTCTCGGATTTAGTTTTAGAAGGCGTGATGCTTGACCAACGAAATAATTCTTTAGCCATAATAAACGGAAAAGTTCTTAAGGTTAAGGATTTAATCGGGCCATATACGGTGTCAGCCATTCAAAAAGACGTTGTTATTCTTTTGAAAGGTGACCAGAAACTTGAACTAAAGTTAAAAAAGGGGGAGTAAGATGATTAAGAGAAAGTTTGTATTTGCATTTTTGTGTCTGGGTGTAGCGGTATCTGCCTTTGGGCAGGATAACCGGGTGGTAGCCACTGAGCCAACCAACTCTGTAATGAACCAGACAAAAGAGCCACAACAACAAATGGATAATCGAGTTGTTGAGCAACAAAATTCCGTTACCACTGGGCAGCCGCAAGCTTCCCAGCCTACAGAACAACCGTCGGATAATGCCACTGTTAGCCTCGATTTCCGGGATGCCGATATTAAAAATGTACTGCAAATTTTGGCATTCAAAAGCGGTGTCAATATCGTTACCGGACCTGAAGTGACAGGGAATGTTACTATCCAGCTGAAAGATGTCCCTTGGCAGCAAGCGCTAGAAGTTGTTTTACAAACCTATGGATATGCTTCTGACCGCAAAGGAAACGTCATCACAGTAACGACTATTGAAGATTTAAAGAAAAGGCGCGAAGATGCACTGATCTTGTCACAGCAGGAAGTTTTAGAAACGAAAACATTCACGCTTAATTTTGGGAAAGCTTCTGAAATCATCGCTTCCATAGAAAAAGTTAAATCCGACCGTGGAACACTTAACTTTGATGAGCGAACAAATACCTTAATTATTACAGACACTCCAAGTAGATTGGCGCTTATGGCCGGGGTAATTAAAACTTTGGATAGAACAACTCCACAGGTTTTGATTGAAGGGAAGATCGTTGAGACACAATTAAGTAATTCTGATAAATTGGGAATCGATTGGACGGTTAAAGTAACCCTCAGTGGGGCAAAGAGGCCGGTTACGTACCCATTCGGTAATTCAACAAGTGATAAGTTTGCTCCCGGAAGTTTTGGGGTGCCCACAAGTTCTCTTTTTACTTTTGGTACCTTGGATGCCTCACAATTCGCTGCCGTCCTGGAAATGTTGAGAACCCGTTCGGATACCAACATCTTATCTAACCCGCGGATTACTACTTTAGATAATCAACCGGCGCAAATTGTCGTCGGCAGTCAATACCCGATCCCCAGTTACACTTACAATGAAAATCAGGCAAAGTTACAAGTTTCCGGGTGGGAATATAAAGATATCGGGATTATTTTTAACGTGACACCCCATGTCAACTTGGCGGGATTTGTGACCATGGATATTGAACCACGAATTACCGAAATTCAAGGTTATGTAACGGTGGAAAGTACGTCCTTGCCGCAATTGAGTAATGAATCGGCCAAAACGCGTGTCATGGTTAAAAGCGGGGAGACATTGGTTATTGGCGGGTTGCTTAAAGATAAAACCGTGGACACAAAAAAGAAAGTTCCCTTTTTAGGTGATATCCCGATTGCGGGAGCATTTTTTACTAAAAAAGATAACACTATTGCCAAGACGGACCTTTTAATTTTTATGACGCCACATATTATAACTCCTGAAGTTCCCGCGAATTGAGATGATTTTGAAAATTCAAATCATTCTCATGAAATTGATAGGTGTTAGTGTTGGCTAAAGAAATTCTTATTCAAACAGAAAAAGGGGAGACTCAGGTTGCGATTGTCGAGAACGGACGTATCGATGATTTTTATATCGAAGTCGAGCATTACCATTCTCTCTTAGGCAATATTTATAAAGGGCGCGTTGAGTCGATCCTTCCTTCCATAAATGCCGCATTTGTCAATATCGGCCAACCCAGAAATGGGTTTCTATATTTGACGGATGTTGTCAATCCGGTAATGGCTGAACCTTTGATAGAATCCGAGACTATGCCGTCGCCGCGGCGATTGTTTGATATGCTTTTCAGGCGAGTACCATCGGAAGAACCACCGCCGCCCAAAGCCACGCCTTCGCCTAATAAAACCGGCAAGAAAGAAGAGCTTCCTTTAAAAATTGGGCAAGAAGTTTTGGTCCAGGTTGTTAAGGACCCCTTTGGTGAAAAAGGCGCACGGTTGACGACACATTTGGCGTTACCGGGGCGTTTTGTTGTTTATATGCCTTTTGATGAACAAGGTGGAGTTTCCCGTAAAATCGACAGCGTGGAAGAGCGTAAGCGTTTAAGAGAGATAATCGAAAGTTTCACCTTTGCCAAGTCCGGGGGATTTATTATCAGAACAGCATCGTTGGAGCAAGGCAAGCGCGAGCTCGTCCGTGATGCAAAGTTTCTATATGATATGTGGGTAAAAATTTATAAAAAGGCTGAAGCATCCAAAGCAGCGACGTTGATTTATGAAGAAGGAGAGTTAATGTGGAAGATCGTGCGGGACTACCTTACGGAGAAGATTGATAAAGTGGTTATCGATTCCGAAGTGGAGCACTCGCGTATTTGCAAATTTGTGCAAACGTTGATAGGCGACAGCATGGTCGATAGAATTGAATATTATCAAGGCCAAACGCCCCTCTTTGAAGCAAGAAAAATTTCTAAGGAATTACAAAGTATTTATGATACGCATGTTCATGTTAAGACAGGTGCCTATATAGTTATTGAACCGACTGAAGGCTTGACTGTTGTTGATGTCAATAGCGGTAAATTTAAAACCCATGCTTCTCCCGGCGATGCTGCTTATATGGTTAATATGGAAGTTGTTCCTGAGATCGCCCGCCAATTACGATTAAGGGATTTAGGGGGAATTATTGTTATCGACTTTATCGACATGGTCAGGGAGGAACATAAACGTCGAGTGGTGGAGGCTTTAAAAAGGGCATTAACCCGTGATCCTGCCAAGACAGAAGTTGGAAGAATTTCCCATTTGGGTTTAGTCGAATTGACCCGTGCCAGGACCGGAAAAACGATCGAATCGGTTTCTTTCTCGCCTTGTCCGTTTTGCGATGGCCGCGGCCGCGTCAAGCACGTTTAACCCGTTATAAATATTTCTATTGAAATAATTCTTAATATATATTAGATTAATGACTCTATTTAATAGGCAGTAATGCTTGGATTAGGTAATAATTTTTAGGAGGTGAGTTATGTTTGCTGTTGTACAAATAGGTTCTTCTCAATATAAAGTTGCGGAAGGCGATACGATTGCCACCAATCGTTTGAAAGAAGAGGAAGGTAAGAGTATTACGTTAGATAAGGTTTTGATGTTTTCCAACGGCGAGGATGTGCGCGTCGGGCAGCCGTATCTCACGGATATTAAAGTCACTGCAAAAGTAATCAAGCACCCGCGGGGAAGAAAGGTATATGCTTTTAAATTTCGCCGGCGCAAGAATTCAGCCCGTAAAAGAGGACACCGTCAAGACCTGACCGCGCTTAATATCACAAAAATTTCTGCATAATAGTGCCCAGCGCTTGAATCTTGAATTTTTTTAGAAAAGAGCCTGGGCATTTACTTTTTGGGGTTTTTAAAAATGATATTTGTCGATGAGGCAAAAATTTTTATCAAAGCCGGCAGCGGTGGCAAGGGCTGCGAAAGCTTTGATCGTAACCTGCATATAAGTTACCCTAAGCCTACCGGCGGTAACGGCGGCAACGGCGGTGATGTTGTTATCGTGGGGAAAAAGTCGTTGCACACCCTCCTGGATTTTAAATTTAATCAGCATTGTCAAGCAGCTAACGGTACACACGGAAGTAGCAATACTAAAAGGGGCCGTGACGGTGAGGATTGCATATTAAGTGTCCCCGTTGGGACAATTATTAAAGATTTCGATACACAGTTGATAATTAAGGACATGCTTAGTGACCAACAGTCTGTTGTCGTTGCCAAAGGCGGCAAGGGTGGTATTGGTAACGCACAACGCAAACTGACTAAGCCACCGAGCCCCGGTGAAGAACGGACGATTTCGCTGGAATTAAAACTTGTGGCGGATGTTGGATTGGTCGGTTTTCCGAATGCGGGAAAATCGACGTTGATATCAGCGATTTCTAAAGTTAAGTCAAAAATTGCCAACTATCCGTTTACGACAAAACAGCCGATTTTGGGGATTGTTTCTTTTGCCGACTTTGACCCTTCTCTTAGGGAAGAAAGCAACTTTATCATTGCTGATTTGCCCGGGATTATTGAAGGGGCGCACAAAGGTAAAGGACTAGGGCATCGTTTCTTAAGGCATGCCGAGCGTACCAAAATCATCGTGCATATAATTGATATGGCCGGATCCGAAATGCGCGATCCGCTTGATGATTATAAGAAAATAAATGTAGAGTTAGCCAAATACAGTGGTACTTTTGAATTCAAACATAAAATCATCGTCGCCAACAAAATGGATTTGCCAGAGGCGGCTGAGAACCTTAAGCGGTTTAAGAAGAAAGTTAAAGGGAAGATCATATCTATTTCTGCCCTTGAGAAAAAGGGGTTGGATGAATTCATTAATACTGTAAGAGAGCATCTATGCAAAGAAAATTCCCAAGACAAATAAAACGCGTCGTAATTAAATTAGGCTCCAGTGTGATCGCGACGTATAAAATGAAGCCGCGCGAAGCGCACTTAAAAAGTCTCGTCGATCAAATTTGTTCTCTGGGTGACGACACAGAGGTTGTTTTGGTGTCATCGGGGGCGATTGTTTTGGGGTTGGGAGAACTTAACCGTTCGAAACGTTCGCACGAATTATCAAGCCTTCAGGCAACCGCTGCCATTGGCCAGGCGGTGTTGATGAAAATGTATTATGAGTTTTTTAAATCGCAGAATAAAAATTGTGCTCAAGTTCTTTTAACGTGGGATGATTTTGATAACCGCACCCGGTACAATAATATCCGCAGCACATTTCTAAAATTGATGGAATGGGGCGTGGTGCCGGTCATCAATGAGAATGATACAGTATCAACCGATGAAATTAAATTTGGGGATAATGATAAGTTATCAGCGATGGTAGCGTGCATGATTCAGGCGGATCTATTGCTTATTTTGTCGGACGTGGAAGGATTTTATGATATGAAAGGCAGCGAGAAAAAAGTTTTTGAGGAAATTAAAGAGATTACTCAGGAGATTGAAGGCCATGCCGGCGGGACGGATAAAAAAGAGATGTCAAAAGGCGGGATGAGCGCGAAATTAAACGCGATCCGGATGGCTACTCAGTCTAAGATTCCCTGCGTGATTGCTAACGGGGAAACGGAAAATGTGCTTTTGCGTGTTCTCAAAGGTGAGCGTATCGGCACGTATTTTCTCGACCAGGAAGATAAAATGTTGGCGAGGCAGCATTGGTTGGCTTTTGGTGCCAAGCCCAAAGGGACGATCACTATTGACGATGGTGCGAAGCAAGCTGTTTTGGAACGGGGAAAAAGTTTACTGCTTCCCGGTATTGTTTCATGGGACGGGCATTTTAAAAAAGATGATGTGGTTGTTGTGAAAGATAAAAGTGACAATGAAGTTGGCCGGGGCATTATTAATTATTCCGTTACTGAACTTGCCAAGATTGAAGATCGAAAAGGAAAAACGGAAGCTATCCATTGTGATAAATTGGTTTTGTCGCAAAAATAGGGTATTCACATGAACTTAGATAAAAAGATTATTTCAATGGCCCAGAAATCGAAAGCAGCGGCGCTAAAGATGGCGTTACTCACGACGTCCGTCAAGGATGATGCTTTGCGCAAGATGGCTAAAGCATTGGTGGCTAATACAGGATATCTTATCCGTGAAAATAAAAAAGATTTGGCGGTGGCGAAAAGGCAAAATTTACCTAAAGCACTCGTCGACCGTTTGACTTTGAATGAAAAACGAATTAAAGATATGGCCAAGTGCCTTTTTGATACGGTAAAAATCAAAGATCCGGTCGGTGAGATTTTGCGAACTACTAAAAGGCCTAATGGCCTGTTGATTAAAAAAATTAGGGTACCGATTGGCGTAGTTGGTATTATTTACGAATCACGGCCAAATGTCACCAGCGATTGTATCGGGCTGTGCTTAAAATCAGGCAATGCGGTTATCCTTAAAGGCGGCCGCGAAGCGAATTATTCCAATAATGCAATCTTTTCTGTTTTAAGAAAAGCCCTGCACGGGACAAAAGTTCCGGCAGAAGCTATTCAAATGTTAACGTCGACAGACAGAAAGGCCGTTCATATTTTATTAAAACTTGATCAATATGTCGATGTTATGGTTCCTCGCGGCGGCGAAGGGTTGATTCGGTTCGTCGCTGAAAACTCGACGATTCCGGTCATTAAACATTACAAAGGCGTTTGCCATACCTATGTCAGCGATAAAGCGGATTTAAAAATGGCGCATGATATTTGTTATAACGCCAAAGTGCAGCGGCCCGGCGTGTGTAATGCAATGGAAACAATGCTTGTCCATAAGAATGTAGCTAAGAAATTTCTCCCTTTGATGATCCATGACTTTCAAAATGCCGGCGTGGAAATCCGCGGAGACAGTAAAACACGCGCTATTGTCAAAGAGGGAGTTAAGCAGGCAACAGAAAAAGATTGGCCGGAAGAATATTTAGACCTTATTCTCGCGGTTAAAGTTGTCGACAGTACCAAGGAAGCGATTGATCATATTAATAAGTACGGATCGAAACATTCGGATGCGATTGTTACAAAAGACAGAAAAGAGGTCGAACAATTTTTTAACGGCGTTGACGCCGCTTGCTTGTATTCAAATGCTTCAACGCGTTTTACTGACGGGTTTGAATTTGGTTTTGGCGCTGAGGTCGGCATAAGTACCGATAAACTGCATGCCCGTGGGCCGATGGCGCTGGAAGAATTGACTACTTATAAATATGTAGTGATTGGAAAAGGACAGATTCGCGAGTGAAACGAGTGAAACGCATTGGCTTATTCGGTGGGACATTTAATCCGGTCCACATCGGGCATTTGGCCGCTGCCGAAGTTGTGGCCAGTAAACTAAAACTCGATAAAGTTATTTTTATTCCCTGCAATAAACCTCCGCACAAGGAAATTAGCGACCTCGTTAATGCGCGCCATCGCTTGGAAATGGTCAAACGAGCGATTGCCGGCAATTCAAGATTTTCTGTTTCCGATTTTGAAATCAAACAAAAGGGAATATCTTACAGTATTCATACCGTTCGGTATTTTCAAAAGTTATTTCCAAAATCTAATCTTTATTTTGTGATGGGCGTGGATGCCTTGGCGACGTTAAGCAAATGGAAAGATATTAGGGAGGTGTTAAAAATTGTTTCTTTTGTTGCAGTGCGCCGCGGAGGATATAAAATACCTAAAGTTAAATATCCGGTAAAGATTATCACGATGCCGGAGCTGGATATTTCATCTTCTTTTTTGCGTGAGCACATTTTTAAAGATAAAGTTGCTGAATATCTTTTGCCTAAAACTGTTTTAAAATATATCCATCAACATAAGCTTTACCGATAAAGAATAGAAAGGGTTTTAAATGAGTGAACTAACCACAGCAGAAATCAAATTCGGTACCGATGGCTGGCGCGGTGTTATCGGCGATAATTTTACTTTTAAAAACGTCCGCCTGGTGGCTCAGGCCATCAGCCTTTGGGTAAATAATGATTTAGTCCGGGAGGAAGGCCGAAAGAAACGTATTGCCATCGGCTACGATACCAGATTTTTATCTGCGGAGTTTGCCCAGCTTGTGGCGTGCGTCTTGGCTGCCAATAATATTGAGGTTTATTTATCCGATGCGGCGATTCCGACACCGGCTTTAAGCTACGGTGTTGTTAGTACTAAGTCCAACGCCGGAGTCATGATCACTGCCAGCCACAATCCGGCTAAATTTAATGGGATTAAAATTAAAACGGCTCAAGGTGGCGGCGCTGGCAATGACATTACCAATAAAGTAGAGCTATATATAGAGAAGACAGAAGTGAAGAGTGTTGATTTTGGCCAGGCCAAGAAAGATGGCGCTATTATTATGTATGATTTTAAGGTGGCGTATTTGAAATTTATGCGCAATTACCTGGACTTAAAAAAGCTTAAGAAGGTAAATTTTAGAATTTTGACTGACGCGATGCACGGCAGTGGTGACAGTTTGATGAAGGAAGTTTTAAAGGGCACGGGGCTGCGCCTGACTTTAATGCGTGAGGACGTTAATCCGTCTTTTGACGGCGGCAAGCCCGAGCCGGTGGTGGAGTTTCTCTCCGGAATTTTAGACCGGATGAAGAAGGAGAAGTTTGATTTGGGTCTGGTTTTAGACGGCGACGCTGACCGCATTGCGGCAGTCGCTCCCGGCGGTGAATTTATCCATCCACAGAAAATTTTGGGGCTACTGGTAGTTCACCTGGCGCGTAACCGCGGTCGCAAGGGCGGCGTTGTGAAAACCATTTGCGGGACAATGATGATTGATAATATTGCCAAGAAACTGGGCTTGAAACTTTATGAAACCCCGGTGGGATTTAAATATATTTCCGACTTGATGACTTCACAGCGGATTATTGCCGGCGGAGAAGAAGCCGGTGGGATGGGCGTGCAGGATTATATTCCCGAACGTGACGGGACTTTGGCCGGGCTTCTTTTGGCGGAAATGATGGCTTACCAGAAGAAAAATATTAAAAAGATTGTCGATGAGATGGAAAAAGAATTTGGCCGTTACTACTACCAGCGCGCGGACGTCAAGCTTGGAGAAGGCCGGTTTGACATTACGGAGTTTCGCTCGCTGAAGGAATTATTGGGCAAGAAAGTTGTCAGCGTCAAAGATTTTGATGGAGTTAAATTGACCTGTGAAGATGAAAGTTGGCTGATGCTGCGGCCTTCCGGCACGGAGCCTCTCGTGCGCGCTTACTCGGAAGCCAAAACCCTCGCTAGAGCCAAACAGCTCATCAAGTTCGGTGAGAGCTTGTTGCGGAAAAAGTGATTCATGCTTTACTGGTCCGCCTATTGCATTATCAAACTCATTAGCAAGATTTTTTTTAATATTCGGTTTGTTGGAAAAGAAAACATTCCGAAACAAGGCGCCTTTATTGTTGCCAGCAACCACATCAGCAATATTGATCCTTTTCTTATTGGTTTGTGTGCACGGCGGAGATTTAGTTTTGTGGCTAAAGATTCATTGTTTAAGTCAAAATTCCTTTCCGTTATTTTTCGTTCGCTCGGTGCGTTTCCTATCCGTCGGGAAATGGCGGATTTTAGGGCCATTCGCGAAACTATGCGCCGGTTAAAAGATGGCCATCCGGTCATTTTATTTCCCGAAGGGACAAGGGTTCAGTCAAAGAAAATCAAGCGCGTCCAGCCGGGAGTGGGCCTCATCGCGATTAAATCCAGCGTCCCGGTAATCCCCATCTATATTGAAGGGTCGGATAAAGTCCTTCCACCTGGCGCGAAGTGGTTTCGTCACCACCCGATCATCGTTAAACTTGGGGCTCCGATGCATTTCCCACAAAGAGAATCTTACCCCGAAGTTGTTGCCAACCAGATAATGGATAAAATATTAGATTTACAAGTAAGTCGTTAAATAATTTTATTTGACAAAAGGAATGTTTTTGCGATAATAGGTTTCCTTCAGGGAATATTTCTTCAAAAATTTCCTGAAAATCCCAAGAACGAAAAGAGGAATAAAGAAAAATGGCTGAAACAAAACAAACGGCAATCCCAACGATATACGACGAGACGTTTCGCAAATTACAGGAAGGCGATATTGTCAAAGGAAAGATTGTTGCCGTCAATGAGAAGGAAGTTGTTATTGATATTGGTTTTAAGTCGGAAGGTTTTGTTCCCACCGCAGAGTTTCACAATCCCCAGGATATAAAAGTTGGTAATGAAATCGATGTCCTCATCGAGTCCATGGAAGACGATGAAGGGCACCTTGTCCTTTCACGGCAGAAAGCGGAAAAACTTAAGGGTTGGATGCGCTTGGGTGAGACGATCAATGAAGGCGATGAAGTTGAAGGCCGCATTGTTAAGCAGGTTAAGGGCGGGTTTATCGTTGATGTTGAAGGGATTGAAGCATTTTTGCCGATGTCGTTGTCCTCTTTTAAAGGGGTTTCCACTAATGAAATTTTGGCGACTAAATATTTGTTTAAGGTGGCTAAACTTAACCGTCCCCGGCGCAATTTGATCCTTTCCCGTCGAGAAGTTGTTCAAAAAGAAAGAGAAAAAGCCAAAGGGAAATTATGGAATGAATTTGAAAAAGGGCAAATCCGCAAAGGGACAGTTAAGGGAATTACGGATTTCGGGGCATTTATTGATTTGGGGGGCGTTGATGGGCTTCTGCACATTACGGACATCAGTTGGACCAGGATTAACCATCCTTCAGAGATTGTATCCATCGGAGACAAACTCGATGTCATGATTTTGGATTTTAAGCAGGAGGATGCGAAAGTTTCTCTGGGCTTAAAGCAGATTAAGGAAAACCCATGGGTCGATATATATGGGAAATATCCTCCGGGCACAAAGACAAAAGGTAAGATCGTCAATGTTATGCCGTACGGTGTTTTTGTTGAGATTGAAAAAGGTATCGAAGGGCTTTTGCATTCCTCCGAGATTACTTGGCAGAAACGCCTCGTCAATCCGCAGGAAATGTTTAAAGTCGGCGATGTCGTCGAAGTACAAATTATCAATGTCGACCAGGATTCCAAGAGAATTTCGTTGAGCATGAAGCAGCTTGAGGAAAATCCTTGGCAAGAAGCACAGAGTAAATATCCTTTAGGGGAAAAAGTTAAGGGAAGGATACGCGGTTTTACGGAATATGGTGCTTTTGTCGGTTTGGATTCGGGCTTAGAAGGCATGATCCATATTTCCGATATGTCTTGGACCAAGAAAATTAATCATCCTCAGGATATTTTACAAAAAGGCCAAGAAGTGGAAGTCGTTGTTCTTGCCGTCGACCCTGAAAATCGAAAAATTAATTTGGGGTTAAAGCAAATGCAGTCTAACCCATGGCCAGAAATTGCTCAAAAATATCCGGTTAATTCGGAAGTCGAAGCGGAAGTGGTCTTAAATTCCAATTTTGGTGTTTTTGTCAGACTCGAAGGTGATGTCGAGGCACTGGTTTACTCTTCGGAGATAGATAAAGAGAAGGCTACAGCTTTAAAACCGGGGGATAAACTGCAAGTCAAGGTTATTAAAGTTGACACAGAGCAGATGAAAATCGGTGTTAGCACCAAATTATAATTCTTTAATTTGGAGGATTTAAATACGGCATCTTTCCTGGAATTGGGGAAGATGCCGTTTTAATTCAAGAAGGGTTATAAATTTAAAATGAATGTAAACGAACAAATCGAAATTATTAAACGCGGAACAGCTGAAATTGTCAGCGAGGATGAACTGGCAAAAAAACTCAATGCCAAGAAATCCTTGAATGTGAAGGCCGGATTTGACCCAACCGCGCCAGATATTCATCTGGGGCATTTAGTTTTACTGCGCAAATTACGCCAAATGCAAGATTTGGGGCATACGGTGTATTTTCTCATTGGGGATTTTACGGCGCGTATTGGCGACCCAACGGGACGGGATCAGCTGCGGCCGCTGTTGACGGAAAAAGATATTAATGAGAATGCAAAGACTTATAAAAAACAGGTTTTTAAGATTCTCGACGAAGAAAAGACAAAAGTTGTTTTTAATAGTGAGTGGCTGAAGGATTTATCGTCACAAAAGATTTTGGAATTAGCCAGCGCGTCAACAGTAGCACAGATGTTAGCCCGTGCTGATTTTAAGAAACGTGTTGAAGAAAATAACGAAATAAGAATTCTCGAGTTTATTTATCCACTTTTACAAGGGTATGATTCGTTACATCTTAAAGCTGATGTCGAATTTGGTGGTACAGACCAAAAATTCAATCTTTTGATGGGCCGGCAGGTTCAGGAATTTTTTGAGCAAAAGCCTCAAGTTGTTATCATGACGCCTTTGCTGGAAGGCACAGATGGAATTAAGAAAATGAGCAAATCCTTAGATAATTATATCGGGATTAATGAGCCGCCCAAGGAGATTTTTGGTAAAATTATGTCGGTTTCAGATGAGCTTATGCTCAAATATTATGAATTTCTGACTGATTTTGACTTAAAAGAAGTTAAGAGAATTCACCCAAAAGTGGCAAAAGTTAGGCTGGCCGAAGAAATTGTGGGCTATTTATATGGTCGGGATAGGGCTGTGAAGGAAAAAGATGATTTTGATAAAGCCTTTAGCCAGCGCCAGGCCCCCAGCGAAATGCCAGAGTATAAACTAGCCCAAATAGGTGAATCTTTGGTTAGTATTTTAGTCGAAAAAACAAAATTGGTTAGTTCTAAAAGAGAGCTACAAAGACTGGTTGAGCAAGGTGCTGTAAGCTATAGTACTGTTAACATTACTATTAAAATTTCGGATGTGGCAAGCTGGCAACCTCAGCCAGGGATTATCAAAATTGGTAAGCATCGATTCCTCAGATTGACATAAGTTCACTCCGCATCTAACTTCAGATATCCGAATCAATTAGGTTCTAAGAATCAGGCAAAAAAAACTTGACATATGAAAATTATCGGATATACTACAACTTCATTATCAATAGGGATAGAGTCTATTTTTTACCTTTTATAATATTAATTCCTAATTAATATTCTAAATCACCGACGAGAATTATTGTCGAGGACAAAAATAATTTTGCCCCTGTAGCTCAGCCGGTAGAGCACGTCCTTGGTAAGGACGGGGTCACCGGTTCAATTCCGGTCGGGGGCTTAAAAAGTTTGAGCTACTTAAAGAATTTGGTAAAAAGGTTTTTTTAAATGCGTGAACCAATCCACTTAGAATGTACAGAGTGCAAACGAGTTAATTACGAAAGCACTAAAGATAAAAAGAAGCATCCCGATAGAATTGAAGTTAAGAAATATTGCCGTTTTTGCCGTAAGCACATTTTACATCGTGAATTGAAAAAATAAGCTTGGAGACAAATGGAGTGAAGGACCAATTAGGCCTGTAGCTCCAATTGGTAGAGCAGCGGTCTCCAAAACCGTTTGTTGTAGGTTCGAGTCCTACCAGGCCTGCGGAATATAAATTATGTTTGGAAAAATAAAAGGTTTTTTTGCTGAAGTTGTAAGCGAATTAAAAAAAGTATCTTGGACCACAAGAAGGGATCTCATAGATACCACATGGGTTGTTATTGGGAGTTCTGCACTCTTGGGAGTATGTATAGCCGTGTTTGATGTCTTTTTATCCCAGTTTGTTAAGTTTTTTATTCGATAATGAGCGAAACTAAAGAAAATTTAGATATGAAATGGTATGTCGTGCATACCCAAACAGGTTCGGAAGAGAAGGCAAAGGCAGGTTTGGAAAGTAAAATGACATCGACAGCGTTAAAAGATTTTATCAGCGAGATCGTTGTCCCGACCGAACAGGTTTCGGAAATTCGCGGTGGAAAGAAGAGGATTACGGAAAGAAAATTTTTCCCGGGCTATATTTTGATCAAAATGGCCATGAGTAAAGAGAGTTGGTATTTAGTTAAGACTACGCCGGGAATCACCGGTTTTATCGGGCCGGGAAACCGCCCCACACCGATATCTGACAAGGAAGTTCAATCAATTCTAAAGCGTACTGTTGATACTGAAAGCAAACCTACTCCCAAGATTATTTTTGATGTGGGGGAATCGATAAGAATTTCCCAGGGACCGTTTGCAAATTTTAACGGCAGTGTAATGGAGATTTTCCCTGAAAGAGGCAAATTAAAAGTCAGCGTGTCGATTTTCGGCCGCTCGACACTCGTTGAACTCGAATATTGGCAAGTGGAGAAATTGTAAGATGGCAAAAGAAGCTGTAGCTCAAATCAAATTGTATGTCCCCGCCGGTCAGGCCAATCCCGCCCCTCCTGTAGGCCCTGCATTAGGGCAGCACGGTGTCAATATTATGGGTTTTTGTAAGCAATTTAATGAGAGGACAAAAGGCAAAGAAGGAACAATTTTGCCGGCAATTATTACTGTCTATAAAGATAAATCATTCGATTTTATAATTAAATCCGCGCCGAGCTCGGTTTTAATCAAAAAAGCGGCAAATTTGGCGAAGGCGTCCGGCACAGCGGGCAAGGAGAAGATTGCGACGATTACCAAGAAGCAGCTAGAAGAGATAGCAAAACTCAAGATGGAAGATTTAAATACACGGGATTTTAACCAGGCTCTTAAGACTATTGCTGGTACGGCCAGAAGCATGGGAATTGAGGTGACAGGGTTATGATCAAATTAAGCAAAAGAATTCAGCAGGCGGATAAAGTTTTTGATAACAAAAAATCCTACACATTAAACGATGCCGTTGAAATTGTCGAGAAGTTTCCCAAAACTAAATTTGATGAAACAGTTGAATTACATTTTCATTTAGCGATTGATATAAAGGCTTCAGACCAACTTGTCAGAGGTACCGTCTCTTTGCCGCATGGTATTGGTAAAAAAGTGCGCGTCGCTGTTTTTTGCAAAGGCGAAGTTGTGCAAAAAGCCCAAGATGCGGGAGCAGATCACGTCGGCGGTCAGGATTTAATTGATAAAGTGGCGGGCGGTTTCATGGATTTTGACGTGACGGTCGCAACTCCGGATATTATGCGCGAATTAAGCAAATTGGGTAAAGTTTTAGGGCCGCGCGGGCTTATGCCCACACCGAAGGCTGGCACAGTCACATTAGATGTGGAAAAAGCGATCAAAGAATTGAAAGCTGGAAAAATTGAATTTAAATCAGATAAGCAGGCCGGGATTCATGTCGGGGTTGGCAAACGGTCGTTTCCGAAAAATAAATTGGTCGACAATGCCAATGAAGTAATTAATGCGATAAATAATGCTAAACCGGCGAGTGTTAAAGTGGCGTTGGTTAAATCGGTGTATTTAAGTACAACTATGGGACGGGGAGTTAAGATAGCCATATGAAAACAATCGGCAAAATATACCGTGAAAATTTAATCGATAAACTGCAGAAAAATATCGACGATAATGGGAGTCTTTTCCTTTTAAGTTATTCAAATATAAAGAGCCCGAAACTCAGTGAATTCCGTAAAGAGCTTAAAAAAGCTGGGGGCAAAGTGCTTGTTTCCAAGAATTCACTGGCACGTGTAGCCTTCAAAAATCTCAAACAAGAAAAATTGGCGGAGAGGATTACGGGCCAGACTGCTTTAGTGTGGGGCCCGGAAGATTCTGTAGAGATCGCCAAAATTGTCGTTAAATTTGCCAAGGAAATACAGGCACTGAAAATTCAAGGGGGACTGCTTCAGGATAAGATTCTCGAGGCTAATGATATAAAAACGTTGTCTGATTTGCCATCACGCGAGGTTTTATTGGCGAAGCTTTTGGGTACGATTCAAGCCCCTATATCGAGGCTTTTAGGTTCGATGAATGCAAAATCTAGGGAATTACTTTCAATTTTAAAACAGTTAAGTGAGAAAAAACAAACCGGAGGATCTGCCGGAAGTTAAGCACTGAATAATTATTCAGTGCTTTTTTCGTCGGATCTGTGGATGTAACAGGAGGTAATTGAAATGAGTGAAACACAACAAGCAGAAAAGAAAGCAGTGGCACTTTCCTCAAAACTCGAGGACGTTGCCAAAACGATCGAAGGCCTGACCGCTTTAGAGTTAGCGGAATTGGTCAAGGGTTTGGAAGACCGGCTTGGTATTCAGGCTGCCACACCAATGGTTGGCGGTATGATGATGCCCGGAGCTGGCGGTGCAGCAGCTGGTGCAGCCCCTGCAGCAGAAGAAAAGACAGATTTTAATGTCGTCTTAGTCGACGCAGGTGCCAACAAAATTGCTGTCATTAAAGAAGTCAGATCCGCTACGAATTTGGGGTTAAAAGAAGCGAAGGACCTTGTTGAAGGAGCGCCCAAGACTGTTAAAGAGAGCGTTCCCAAAGAAGAAGCTCAAGAGTTGAAGAAAAAACTCGAAGCTGCCGGCGCTAAGGTTGAATTGAAGTAATTCAGTTAATTTAAGAAACTTTAATTTAAACCAGTTAATCCCTTGGGAGAATCATGGAGAAATTAAATATCCGCAATTTTAGTAAACACGAAGACAACTTCGAATTGCCTCATTTATTGGATATTCAAACGGTTGCTTATACCGAATTTTTACAAAAGGAAGCTCACCCGGAAAAACGTAAAGACCAAGGACTAGAAGAGGTTTTTCGGGAAGTGTTTCCGCTCGAGAGTTACGATGGGCAGATTAAATTGGAGTATGTCAGCTATACTCTCGGGAAAGAAAAATATTCGGCAATGGAATGCAAGCGCCGCGGAATGACGTATTCAGCTCCATTAAAAGTTAAACTGCGCCTTATTACCCCGGTAGATATTAAAGAGCAGGAAGTTTATTTCGGTGACTTTCCTTTAATGACGGATACCGGTACGTTTATCATCAACGGTGATGAACGTGTTTGCGTATCACAGATTCAACGCCCGCCGGGTGTTTCCTTCGAGGAAGAACTTCATCCCACCGGTAAAAGTATTTATCATGGGCGCATTATTCCCTCACGTGGAGCATGGTTTGAAATTAAATTCGACCTTAATCAGGTTCTTTTAGCTTATATTGACCGCCGCCGCAATTTTCCGGCAACGCAAATCTTGCGCATCATGGGCCTTTCTAATATTGATGATATGAAGGCAATGTTCGGTGACGATTTTGAAAAACTAAAGCCAACCCTTGAGAAAGACCACACGCAAAATAAAGAAGATGCCCTTTTAGATTTTTACCGCAAAATGCGCCCGACGGAGCCGGCGACGGTTGAAGTTGCCGACAATTTATTTTTTAGACTGTTTTTCGAAGCCAAGAGATACGATTTAAGCAAGGTTGGAAGACATATCATTAATCGTAAGTTAGGGATGGAAGTTCCTTTGGAAAATAGGGTTCTGGATATTGCAACTGTTGTGCAAGTTATTAAGTATCTCTTTAATTTAAAGGAAGGGCGTGGTGAAACGGATGATATCGACCATTTGGGTAATAGGCGTATTAAGTCCGTTGGAGAATTGGTCCAGAATCAGGTCAGGATCGGGTTGGCCCGTTTGGAGCGTTCGATTAAGGAGCGCTTGGTTGTTATGAGTTCGTTCGAAAATTTGACCGCACATCATTTGATCAATTCACGCCTTTTTTCTAACCAGATTCAGGATTTTTTTGCCCGCAGCCAATTATCCCAATTTATGGATCAGGTAAACCCGCTTTCCGAAATGACGCATAAGCGCCGTCTCAGCGCTTTAGGTCCGGGAGGTTTATCTCGGGAACGTGCCGGTTTTGAAGTTCGCGACGTGCACCCTACGCATTATGGGCGTGTTTGTCCTATCGAAACACCGGAAGGTCCGAATATTGGTTTGATTGCTTCTTTAACAACTTGTGCCCGCGTTAACGAATTGGGTTTTATTGAGACCCCGTATCTTAAAGTTAGTGACGGGAAAGTAACAAAAAAGATTGAATTTTTAACCGCTGACAAAGACCAGTCCGAGCAGGTTGCCCAAGCTAATACACCGACTGATAAAGATGGAGTGTTTAAGAATAAAGATGTTGTCTGTCGTCACAAAAGTGATTTTCCTATAGTAAAGGCAAAAAATGTTACTTATATGGATGTTTCGCCCAAGCAGGTTGTTTCTGTGGCAGCATCGTTAATTCCGTTTCTGGAACATGACGACGCTAACCGTGCTTTGATGGGGTCCAATATGCAGCGCCAAGCGGTTCCTTTGATGATTACCGATGCTCCACGCGTTGGTACCGGTATGGAAGAGAAAGTGGCTCGTGATTCCGGTGTTGTCGTGATTGCCAAAGAATCCGGAAAAGTAACAAAGGTGGATGCGACCGAAATTGTTATCGGAAAAGATATTTATCCTTTGAAAAATTATCAGCGTTCCAATGCCAACACATGCGTTCATCAACGGCCCTTGGTAAAATTAGGTGAGCATGTCAACGCCGGGCAGATTATTGCCGACGGTATGGCAACCAAGAGCGGACGATTGGCGTTAGGTTACAACGTTTTGGCTGCTTTTATGCCTTGGCGCGGATATAACTTTGAGGATGCTATTTTAATTAATGAAAAAATTGTGAAGGAAGATGTCTTTACTTCTATTCACGTTGAACGTTTTGAAGTTGAATGCAGGGAAACACGTTTAGGCAATGAGGAAGTCACCCGCGATATCCCCAATGTTAGTGAAGAAGCATTGGTTAACCTTAATGAAGACGGGGTGGTTCGTGTTGGGGCTGAAGTCAAGGCTGGAGATATCCTTGTTGGTAAAGTTACCCCTAAAAGCGAAAAAGAACTTTCACCGGAAGAGAGGCTTTTACGCGCCATATTCGGTGAGAAAGCTGCGGATATTCGGGATACATCTTTAACTCTTCCGCCTGGCATTGAGGGCATTATCGTTAATACCGAGACCTTTCAACGTACCGAGAGAGGTCGTAAAACACGGGAAGATAAAAAAGGCGAACAGGACGCCGTTGAAAAAATAAAAGCTTACTATAAGCAGGAAATTGCCTTTATTGAGGAAGAGCGTGAGAAAAAATTAAGCAAACTGTTGGGTGTCAATAAAAAGAAGTTGGAGAAATTGACATTAGATGATTTTGCTGAGGAATCAGAAGAGCGGGAACTTTTTCGTTTTTACGATGAAAAGATTGCGGAACTGGTTGAAGAAGAAAATCAGGAAGTCGAACGTGTTAAAAGAGGCGATGAATTACCCACCGGAGTACTTAAAAGGGTTGTTGTTTATGTGGCAACGAAACGTAAATTAGCTGAAGGCGATAAAATGGCCGGCCGGCATGGAAACAAAGGTATTGTTTCACGTATCGTCCCGCAGGAGGATATGCCGTTTTTAAAAGATGGTACGCCTGTCGATATTATTTTAAACCCATTAGGTGTTCCTTCCCGTATGAACGTTGGGCAGCTTTTGGAAATCCACTTGGGCTGGGCTGCGAAGGTCTTGGGCTTTTACGTTGAGACTCCGGTTTTTAATGGTGCTACCGAAGAAGACATCCGCCAGTGCTTGAAAGATGCTGGTTTACCAGAAGATGGCAAGACAACAGTCTATGACGGTTATACGGGTGAGCCGTTCGACCAAAAAGTCACTGTCGGTTACATCTATATGATGAAATTAAATCATTTGGTTGATGAAAAGATACATGCCCGATCCATTGGGCCTTATTCACTTGTTACGCAACAGCCATTGGGCGGTAAGGCACATTTCGGGGGGCAAAGGTTCGGCGAAATGGAAGTCTGGGCGTTGGAAGCTTATGGCGCTGCTTATACATTGCAGGAAATGTTGACTGTTAAAAGTGACGACGTTACCGGAAGAAGCCGGATGTATGAGGCGATTGTTAAGGGGCAGCAAAAATTGACCCCCGGAACACCGGAATCATTTAACGTTTTGGTTAAAGAACTTCAGGGTTTATGCCTGGACATTAAACTGCATTCTCAGAATTCGGGAAATGGCAAAAATGAGATCTTAGAAAACCCCAAAGACAAAGATAAAAAGAGGAAAAATGACTAATAAGACCGAAGATAGAGATAGAATTTCGATCAAAATCGCATCTCCTGAGATAATTCGTTCTTGGTCGCATGGTATCATTAAGAAAGCCGAGACACTTAATTACCGTACGTTGAAACCGGAAAAGGACGGCTTATTTTGCGAAAAGATTTTTGGGCCTGTCCGTGACTGGGAATGTAATTGCGGAAAATATAAAGGGATAAAATTTAAGGGTATTACTTGCGACCGCTGCGGTGTGTTAGTCACTCGCTCAGCTGTCCGTCGGGAACGCATGGGGCACATTGAACTAGCTTGCCCGGTTACACATATATGGTTTTATAAAGCCGTCCCGAGCCGTTTGTCAGCGGTAATGCAATTAGGTTTAAGAGATTTAGAAAAACTTATCTATTATGAAGAATATATCGTTATTGATGCCGGGGACACTCCTCTTAAACCACGACAGCTTTTATCAGAGGATGAATACCAAGAGGCACTGGTTAAATATGGTGGAGCGTTTAGGGCTAAAATAGGTGCGGATGCTGTTAGAGACCTTCTTAAGGAAGCTGATCTTAGCAACCTTTGCAAGAAACTGCGTAAAGATTTAGAAAAAGCAAACCCCGCCGGTACCAACGCCAAGAAACTTGCCAAGACTTTAAAAATTGTTGAAGATTTCAAGAGTTCAGAAAATTCAGCGGAGTGGATGGTTTTAGATGTTTTACCTGTTATTCCGCCGGACCTACGTCCATTAGTTCCCTTAGAGGGGGGACGTTTTGCGACATCTGATTTGAATGATCTTTATCGACGTGTTATCAATCGAAACAATCGTTTGAAAAAACTTATCGATTTAAAAGCTCCGGAAATTATCTGCCGTAATGAAAAGAGAATGCTTCAAGAAGCCGTTGATGCCCTTTTAGACAACGGCCGCCATGGGCGCCCTGTTTTGGGTTCAGGTAATCGGCCGTTAAAATCATTATCAGATATGTTAAAAGGTAAGCAAGGCCGATTCCGTATGAATCTTTTAGGAAAACGTGTTGATTATTCAGGCCGTTCCGTTATTGTCGTCGGGCCAACGCTAAAACTCCATATGTGCGGATTGCCTAAGAAGATGGCCTTGGAACTTTTTGAGCCGTTTATCATCCGCAAGCTTCGTGAAAAGGGATTTGTGCATACGATTAAAGGCGCGAAAAGAATGGTCGAACGGGCCAAGAGCGAAGTATGGGATATATTAGATGAAGTCATCAAAGATCATCCGGTTATGTTAAACCGTGCGCCCACTTTGCACCGCCTCAGTATTCAAGCTTTTTACCCCAGCTTAGTTGAAGGCAAAGCCATTAAGTTACATCCTTTGGTTTGTGCTGCTTTTAACGCGGATTTCGATGGCGACCAAATGGCCGTCCACGTACCGCTTTCTTTGGAAGCACAAATGGAATGCCGGTTGGAACTTCTATCAACGAACAACCTTTTTTCCCCTGCCGACGGGCGTCCAATTATATCGCCGTCGCAAGACATGGTTTTGGGTTTGTATTATTTGACGAAGGAAGATGTCAATAGCAAAGATGAAGGGCGAATTTTTTCCTGCGCCGATGAAGTCATTGTCGCTTTTAATGACAATATGTTAAATGTTCATCGCGGGATTAAATTGCGCCTCGATCAACCTGTTTGGGGAGAAGAAAAACCATCGATGGTTATCTCGCAGGAAGATGATGAAAAAGATAATCGAAAAAATAAAGAAGTGAAAGAAACTACTCGTAAGCCGCTTATTATCGAAACAACGGTTGGACGGGTTTTATTTAACCAGATATTGCCGCCGGCATTTGGTTATGTCAATGAATTGTTGGATAAGAAAAGGCTCGGCGCTGTTATCTTGGATTGTTATAAGCGTTATGGGCAGGCAAGCACGGTTAAGTTTTTGGATGATGTAAAGGATTTAGGTTTTGCCAACGCGACGCTGGCTGGGATTTCCATCGGGATTTCGGATTTAACTATCCCATCGGAAAAGGAGACAATCATTGGAAACTCTCAAGGTGAGGTTCACAAGGTTGAAGACCAGTACCGCAAAGGTATTATCACCGGCCGTGAACGATATAACAAAATAATCGATATTTGGACACACGCGACAGAAACCCTTTCGGATTTAGTTTTTAAGCAGATGAATCCGTTTAATCCTGTTTTTATTATGGCGGATTCTGGCGCCAGAGGTTCACGTCTTCAGGTTCGCCAACTTTCCGGGATGCGCGGGTTGATGGCCAAGCCATCGGGGGAAATCATTGAAAATCCTATTACCGCCAGTTTCCGTGAAGGGTTAACGGTTTTGGAATATTTTATCTCGACGCACGGTGCGCGTAAAGGTTTGGCTGATACCGCATTAAAGACAGCTGACGCCGGGTATTTGACTCGGCGCTTGGTTGACGTCGCCCAAGAAGTTGTTATCACCATTGAAGATTGTGAAACGTTAAATGGTATTACGGTTTCGGCAATCGTCGAAGGGGAAGAGTTGGTCGTTAGTTTGAAAGAACGTATCATTGGGCGCGTTGCGCTTGATAGCATTGTTGACGTCGTCACCGACCAAAAAATTGTTGAATCGGGTGATATCATCACTGAAGAAAAAGCTGAACTCATCGAACACTTAGGTATAGAGAAGGTAAGGATCCGAAGTGTTTTGACTTGTGAAGCGGACAAAGGTGTTTGTATGA
>CAZVZR010000015.1:0-22118 GCA_964630825.1 uncultured Planctomycetales bacterium
GCAAAGATGTTAAGATTGCATGACGGGAGGTGTTTAAATACCGGTTGAAAATATTTGTTAGTTCCATCTTAGGTGCTTTCGTTGTTGATACTGCCAGGGTTATCCAGCTTAATTGTTTGAATTTCATCGGAGTAATATTTAACGGATACCCCAACCGATGTCGTTATCTCAATATATTCATTGGTTTGTTGGATGATTTTGCCTTCAATAATCTTTCCTGATTTTAAAGTAACTGTGTCGGCAAAAACTTTGGTGGGAAAAATTAAACTAAGAAGAAGAGGAAGAATTAACTTTTGCAAATGTACGCGCATAAAATTTATATTTTATACTGCCGCGGCTACGGTTTGTGATTGCTCTAAAAACTGATAAAGTTTGTCGACAATTTTTTCCAACTCAACAATCTGCATAAGCTCGGAGCGTAACTCTGCCGTGTACGGAAAACCCCTTAAATATCCCGCATAATATTTACGAAATGGGATAAGCCCGCCGCGGATACCTTCATAATCAACGCACAATTTCAAATGTTCAATACAGACATTAATCCGTTCTTGCAATGATGGCGCCGGTGGAAGTTCTCTGGTCGTTAAATATTGACGGGCGTGTTTGAAAATCCAAGGGTTACCGATTGCGCCCCGACCGATCATGACGCCGTCACAACCAGTATCTAACATCCGTTTAACATCCTGAGGAGTACGCACATCCCCATTGCCAAAGATAGGGATTGAAACAACTTTCTTAATTTTGCTTAACCAATCCCAATCCGCGTTACCATCATGTGCCTGGCTGCGCGTGCGGCAATGCACTGTTAAACCTTTAGCGCCGGTTTGCTCAACCATTTTGGCGACATCGCAAATAACAATGCTTTCCGCATCCCAGCCGAGCCGTGTTTTAACAGTAACAGGGAGTTTCGTTGATTTAACGGTTGCTCGGACAATCTTTTCGAAACGGGGGAGATCCTTCAATAAAGCAGCGCCTTCGCCGCGGGCCACATGATTTTTTACCCAACAACCACAATTAATATCGATCAAATCCGGCTGCAAGAGTTCCACTTTTTTTGTTGCTTCTTCCATGGATTCTTCAACGCCGCCAAAAATCTGAATGCCGACCGGCCGCTCGTCTTCACTAATTTCAATCTTACGCAAAGCCCGCGGAATATCACGTTTGATTGCTTCCGAGCTGGTAAATTCCGTATAAACAATATCCGCACCCATCCGCCGGGAAATCAGACGAAAAGGAAGATCCGTTACGTTTTCCATCGGAGCTAACGCAATAGGTTGATCTAATTCAATATCGCCAATTTTTATCATATATTTATCTCGCTAACTGGATGAATTATACAATAAATCGGAGTAAATGCAAATAGGTGACATAGAATCATTTGCAATCCCCTCGAAAATCATTATAATTCTATCCATGATTACGCTCACCCCAAAGACAGAACCCGCCATTAACCGCGGGATTAAGACTGTTGCTATTGGTAAAAAGGGAAGCAAACCGCTTGACCCGCAACTCATTACAGAAATCATAAACGAGCTAAAAACACAATCCGTTGCCGCTGTTCAGCAAGGAGCTTTCTTCGGCGCATTGATAATGAAAGGGATTACAGCGGAAGAGAAACAACTTGAGGAAGTGCTTGTTCCCGGCGCGCTGTCGAATCCGCAAAAACTTGTTGAATGTTTGGCTGCTGATGCACCTTCCCTTATTAAAGACTATTGTGTAACAATCCTTCAAGGAAAAGAGCTGACAATTTCGCAAGCTGAGCAGATGGGAGATTTTTTATTTTCTAATGCGCCCGGTGACGGTGCGCGTGGAATCTTTGCCAGCGTGCTGCGTGTCCGCTATGAATCCCCGGATGAATACGAAGGACTTTTGCGCAGCATGCAAAAAACGATTGAACCGCCTTTCCGCCAACCTGTCCCGGACGGCGATCCGACAATCCAGATTGCCGAGCCATTTGACGGCATTGACCATTCCTTTATGATAACGCCGCTTTTAGCTGATCATTTACAAAAAAATAAATACCGTGTTGTTTCACTCGTCGGCAGAAACAGCGGGCCAAAATTTTGTTTAAATTTGCTCGATTTAGCAAAAGCATTAAATTCAAAAATCATAAAAGGGAATCAAGAGTTAAAAAACACAAAGCCATCCCTTGGCTGGTACATCAATCAGGAAAATTTGTCCAGCGCGGTTGATCGTTGGGTTGATTTAAGGCGCTTGATCATTAAACGGCCATTTTTAGCGACACTGGAACGTTTCGTAAATCCTGTCGGCGCGAAAATCATCGTTGCGTCAGCATTCCATCCTCCGTACGGAGAGAAAATGATCACCATTTGTGAACGCAATGGGTTTCCCGGCGCAATCATCGTCCGTAACGGGATGGAAGGGACCGTTGCCTTTGCCCTCAAACGCGCGGTCAAAATTCTTTGCTCAGCCAAACAAGCAGACGGCTCTTACAAGCGCCACGAATTTGAATTCGAACCGGAAAAATTTCTTAATGAAACTGTTCCAACGGAAGAAAAGCTTGAAAATCCATCGTTGGGGGAAAACGCCCGCCTTATTCAGGAATATTTGCAAAATGGTCAATCAGGTAATAAACTTTTTGATTTACGGGTAAAAACAACCTGCGGCGGAATTGATCAGGCTGTTACTTGGCTTGAAGAGAACATTGCTTACAAGGAGCCTAAATGAACATTAATTGGATTCAGGCAGCAAGCCTGCTAATGTTTCTTGGCGTTGCGTTCGGCGCTTTTGGCTCACACGCGTTAAGATCAAAATTAAGCGAACACTATTTTGACGTCTACAAGACAGCGGTGCTGTACCATCTCATCCACGCCTTAGGATTGTTTGTGGTTGCCTGGGTTAGCACACAGACAACTGATCCCAAAGTACAAACCGCGGGGATGCTTCTACTTGCCGGCATTGTTTTATTTTCGGGTTCATTGTACATTTTAGCAGTTACCGGAATCAAATGGCTGGGGGCAATCACACCGTTAGGCGGACTGTCATTCTTGGCCGGCTGGTTAATTTTATTTTTAAGTAAAATCTAGTTCAACCCGTGAAAAATGAGCCCAACGAGCTACCAGCCAGAGAACGATTACCAGCAACAATCTAAAATGAAACAAAAAATTTCTTTCTACACCTTTGGCTGCCGACTCAATCAAAGCGAAACAGCTGTGATTCAAAACAGTTTCACCGGTGACAATTACACCGTTGTTGATTTTAATCAACCCGCCGACATTGTTGTCATTAATACCTGCACGGTGACTGAGAACGGTGACGCCGACACGAAGCGATTGGTAAACAAAATCAACCGCGTGAGCCCCACGGCGCGCATTGCTTTAATTGGTTGTCAGGCACAAATTCAGAAGGAAAAGTTAACGCAGTTGCCCAATGTCCGATGGGTCATCGGCAACGGCAAAAAAATGGACCTGCGTTCGATTTTCGATGAGGATTTAAATCCTGCCGCACCGCAGGTAATTGCACCGACGATTGAACGCCAGGAATTTACAATGCCTTTTGCCGGCATAGATCGCCATCTCACCCGTGCCAACATCAAAATCCAGGATGGCTGCGATGATTTCTGTTCGTTCTGCGAAATTCCCTACGCCCGCGGCCGCGCCCGCAGCCGTAAATTTGATGACATCTTAGCTGAAAGCCAGGTACTTGTTGCCGCCGGTTACAAAGAAATCATCCTGACCGGTATTAACCTTGGCACTTATTCCCAAAACAAAAAAACTATTACGGATGTTGTTACTGCGCTCGAACAAATTGATGGCCTAGAACGGATCCGAATTTCTTCCATTGAACCGACAACCATTCCATTGGCGCTTATTAAAAAAATGGTGCAACAATCCAAGCTCTGCCGTTATCTACACATTCCGTTACAAAGCGGCAACACTACAATTTTAAAATTGATGGGCCGTAAATACACATCCAAACAGTATGGAGAACTTATACAAAAGATCCATGAAAGCGTCCCGGAAGTCTGCCTCGGGACTGATGTTATCGTCGGGTTCCCGGGAGAAACAAGGGAGTGCTTTCAAGAAACAGTTGAAAATTTACGCCAATGGCCCGTTAACTATTTTCACGTTTTCAGTTATTCACAGCGCAGCATGGCAAAGAGCAAAGCCTTGAGAAACAAAATTTCCGTGCAAGAAATTCAGCAACGAAGCGAAACTCTGCGCGGTTTAAGCCAGCGCAAAAGGCGGCTTTTCCACCAGGGCCTTTTAGGGACAACACAAAAAGTCTTATTTGAAGAGGCAAAAAACGATTATTGGTTCGGCCTCACCGACAATTACATCCGTGTCAAAGTACAATCGGATAAAAACCTCACTAATTGTTTGTTAAAAACAAAACTTACCGCGCTGGACAATCAAGCTGTCACCGGCTCACTTTCTCAATAAAAGGACAATTCACCGTAAATTAATTAAAGTAGTACTTTGCAATGCAATAAATTATGCTATTCTAGGGTATTATGAGGCAACAAAGTGCCGAAGCATTTACCTTAGTTGAAATAATGATTGTCGTCGCTATTCTTGCCCTTCTCGCAGCTATTACCATGCCCAATTTGCTCCGGGCGCGCGTAACCGCCAATGATTCTTCAGCCAAAGCATCCTTAAAAGCCATCTCCACTTCCATGGAGAGTTATTACATGACCAATAACGCGTATCCCCCTAACACGACCGCACTATTAAGTTCGGGGGCGCCGTATCTTAACGTTGATTATTTTACCGGAACCCATAATGGATTCACATTCAACGCCGACGTCTTAACAAACTACCAATATCAGATTTCGGCCGCGCCTTTAAGCTCCAACGTAGGAACGAGCACCTTTACAATTTCAACCGGTTCCGTAACTTCATGGCATTAATTCCTGTAAAATTTTATGATGCAAACAGCGACTATTTTAGGAAAGGGAGAGGTAAAATGTTTAAATCTTTTCTGATTACTTTTGGGGTTGTTATTGGCTTTTGTACATTGCTTTATGCCGATAATTCTGACCTGTCGTCAGATGGCGGTAATAAATGCAACATTTTTACTTTTGATGCGACCGGATCTCATGACCCTGATGCTGGAAACATAACCTATAAATGGGATTTGGGGGATGGGACTGTCAGCAATGAACCTGTTGTGCAGCACGAGTACCTAAAAGCCGGTGATTACACAGTCGATTTAACTATTACGGACAATTCCGGTGCCCAGTGCAACAGTGCAACAGCGACCCAAAAAGTACACGTTAACATACCGCCGACTGTTGAAGTTATAAGCAAAGATTTTGTCTGTTCCAATGATCCCGTTACCTTTGATGCCGAAACGACTTCTGGTGGCTCAAAAAAAGATTTTACTTATCAATGGGATTTCGGTGACGGGTCAAAATCTCAAGATAAAAAACGTGCCACTAAAACATATAAAAACGGCGGTAAATATAGCGTGTCCCTGAAGGTCGATGATAAAAGCGGATCCACTTGCAGTAGCGCTCAATGGGAAAAATCTATTTATGTGAACGAACCTCCCAAAGCCGATGCCGGCCCCGAAAATATTTTAAAATGCATCACGGACAATTCAGATTTGCTTATCAATTTTGATGCGTCCAACACAACCGATGCTAACAATGACAATCTGGTTTACCAATGGGATTTTGGTGACGGAGAGCAAGGCCAGGGGCCCAAAGTCACGCATCAATACCGGGAAGTTGGCAACTACGATGTAAAATTAGTTGTTAGCGATAATACTGACTATGGCTGCAGTACCGGTGTTGATTTTGTCACGGTCCGATTGAACCAATCACCAGTACCGAATGCCGGGGAAGACGTCCTGTCCTGCCCGAATGAATCCATTGACTTTGATGCGAGCAATTCAACTCTGTATAAAAAAGGCACTGTTGGTGCTACCTGGGCGTTTGGTGATGGGCAAACTTCTGAAGAAATGAAAACCACTCATAGTTACGATCACCCGGGAACTTACCAAGCGACATTAACTTTAAAAAACCAATTAAATGACATGTGCCCACCGGCTCAGGACACGCGCAACATCTCCATTAATGCGGCCCCCAGCGTTTCCCTTAAAAGCCCGGATTCCGTTTGCGCGGGAGACAAAGTGGAATTGGACGCCTCCTCGGCAATTGATCCAGATAATGATGCGTTGGAATATTACTGGACTTTTGGTGACGGAGACATTATCCGTTCGGATGCAAAAGTGACGCACCAGTATCAACAAGGCGGCAGCTACCGTGCCAGTGTTATTGTCGATGACGGCAAAAAGACATCCTGTTCAACGGCAACAGCAGCAACGAACATTAAAGTCAACACACCGCCCATTGCCGATGCCGGGCCGAATTCAACCTGTTGCGTCGGAAAAGAGGCCGAATTTAATGCCTCAAGATCGAGTGATCCCGATGGTGACAAATTGACCTACACCTGGGATTTCGGTGATGGAACGACGACAGAAGGGGAAGTTGTCAATCACTCTTATTCCAAAGGTGGAAGTTACAACGTTAATTTGACAGTAGATGACAATTCCGGTTCGTCCTGCAACAAATCATCGGCAGGATTTGTGGCTCAAGTCAACGCTACTCCAGTAGCCGTTATTAACATACGTTAAAAAAACTATTTATGTCTTCTCCTAACGAACAACAAAAAATGAAGAATACGCAAAAGACACTCGCGTTGCGTAACGGACACCCGATGCTCTGCCCCAAGTGTAAAAAGCAACTTTTTCTTGCTTCTAGCCATGATGTTGAAATTGATATTTGTGAAGCTTGTCAAGGAATTTGGGTTGATTACATTAACGAAAAAACCTTATTGGATTTAAAACCAGAAGTTTTTACCCTCGATGAATTAAAACGATTACGAAAACTATACAAACCTTTGGATAAACCCGTTATTGACTCTGGTTACAGTCCTTGCCCTGTTTGCAACCAATTAATGCAAAAAAGAAACTGGGGAAGTTACTCTGGAGTAATAGTTGATAAATGCATGACGCACGGTACATGGTATGACGCCGGAGAACTTGATAAAATAAAGGAATTTATTGCTCTTGGCGGCATTGAATTTGAAAAAATGCAGATAGATTCCGATGGAATAACGGAAGTTGATCAAAAATTATTCCGCAAGGTAAATGAACTACACAAGGAAATTAATTCAGCATATGCAAGGGCACGATTTTACAATATTCTTGGACTCTAATGAAGAGACATGATAAGTATTATGTTTATATTGTCGAATGTACTGATGGGACTTACTACACAGGATATACCAATAACTTAAAAAAACGGATTGAAACGCACAATAAAGGCCGTGGTTCAAAATATGTCCGGGCCAAACGCCCGGTTGTATTAGTTTTTGCTCGCGAGTATAAATATTATAAGAATGCCCTCACGGCCGAACGGGAGATCAAAAAACTCCCGCGAAAGAAAAAGGATGTGTTAGTCGAAAGTTTCATGGAATAAGCATTTCAAATTTTTCTCAATGAAAATATCTTTCTTTATCATAATCTTTATCTCCCTGGCATTCCCGATACTAACTCCGGTAATAGCCCCTGCTGCTGATAATCAAACGGTTGAAGCGGTTACCGGACAAATGCCCGGGCAAGCAGACACTGCTTCATTGCTGGGTGCATTGGGCATGTCCAAGAAACCAACGATCTCAGTTGGATACATTTTTGCCTGCATCATATTCAACGGAATCGGTTTCATTGCGTTTATGTACGGAAAGAAAAATTCATCCTTCCCGCCAATGATGACCGGCATTGCGCTCATGGCCTATACTTATTTAGTGCAAAATTTAATTTTACTATACGTCATTGGAATAGCATTGTGCTTCGTTTTATATGTTTGGCGAGACTGATCGATAAACTCATTTATGAAAATTTTACTCATTGGTATCGGAGGGGCGCTTGGATCAATATTAAGGTATTTTGTTTCCGGATTGGATTACCGGTTTTCCAATGGGATATTCCCCGTGGGCACGCTAGTGGTGAATTTGTCTGGATCGCTGCTCATTGGTTTTTTATGGGCACTTTTTGAACAAGTAGCTATTTCTTCCAATATCCGCATGTTTATTTTTATCGGCATTTTAGGCGGCTATACAACCTTTTCAACATTTACCCTGGAAAGTTTTAACCTGCTGAGAGACAACGAACGAGCAATAGCATTGACTAACATTTTGCTATCAAACTTTTTAGGCGTATTATTTGTCTTTATCGGTTACGCAGGAGCCAAAGCACTTGTCCAGTTTATAAAATAAGGAGTAAAGAATGAAATTACCTGAAGATGGAATGTTGCTGCGCGTTTTTGTCGGCGAGAATGATACTTTTCAAGGCAAAGCGCTCTATGAGCAAATTGTTTTAAAAGCCCGTGAATTAAACCTGGCGGGAGCAACAGTTTTACGAGGCCTGATGGGCTTCGGCGCCACCAGCCGAATGCATACCGCAAAACTTCTGCGTTTATCGGAAGACCTCCCGGTTGTCATTGAAATTGTTGATACCGAAGAAAAAATAAATACCTTACTGCCGTTTCTTGATGAGATCGTGACCGAAGGATTAATAACATTAGAAAAAGTCCGGGTGATTAAATACCGTCACAATTTAAAAAAACAATAACCAAGTTTAAATAAAGAAGGAGAAATTATGTTCAGGAAGATTTTCAATGGTTTATGTGTTGTGCTTTTATCCCTATCCTTGGGAGGTTGTATTGCCGTCTTAGCCGGTGCCGGTGGGACCGCTTTATGGCAGTCGGGGAAAGTAATCACGGAAGAAAACACGTCTATGGCGAAAGGGGTTGCTGCCACCGAATCGACCTTTAAAGCACAGAAAATCACTCTTACCGATAAAGTAACAAAAGATGAAGTAACCCAACTCCGCGGTCAAGACCAAGCAAACACTAAAATTGCTGTCGATGTTTTCTCCAAAGGGCCTAAAAACGTACGCATTGAGATCCGTGTCGGCATCGGAGAGGAAGGACCGGCCCGCGAGCTCATGAATGCAATCAAAAAACGTTTGTAACGCGCTTGCCGATGCAATTGAACCTAAAGAAGTTTCTCCTCCTTTTCGGCCTTATCATTTATTGTTTTGCCTTTCAAGGTGCCCGCGGTTTAACTGACCCCGACGAAGGGCGTTATTCAGCGGTGGCATTAAACATGCTTGAGCGCCACGATTGGATACACCCCCACATTAACCGTGAGCAGGAACATTGGAACAAGCCGCCATTTACCTACTGGATGGTGGCCTCAAGCATCATCGCTCTTGGTAAAACTGAATTCGCTGTCCGCTTTCCCATTGCATTAGCATATTTCCTGATAATTTTTATCTGCTATGGACTGGGAGAAATTTATTCAGTTAAAAATCGATTTCTTGCCCCTATTGTCTTTGCGACGTTTTTCTTCCCCGCGGTGATGAACAATATCCTTACCACCGATTATTTACTCACCTTTTGGGAGACTCTGGCAGTTTACGGTTTTTCCGCAGCCCTGTGGGGCAAAAAACAACACCAAAATAAATTTATTTTTCTGATGTGGCTGGCCTTCGGGATGGCGTTTTTAACTAAAGGCCCGGCCGGATTTTTGCCTTTGCTGAGTATTATTATTTTTCTTAACATAAGAAAACAAGATATGAAAAACTTTTCCCTGCGTTGGCTGCCAGGGTTAATCATAACCTTAGTAATTGGTTTAAGCTGGTACATTGTCGTCGTCATCGAAAAAAAAGGCCTTGCCCATTATTTTATCTGGCACGAACTGATTACACGCGTTGGGGCGCATGGCCACGGCCGCAATAAACATTGGTATATGGTTTTTGCCGTTTACCTTCCGGTATTGCTTTTAGGGACATTTCCCTGGACATTGGCAATTTTAAACGGATTTAAGCGCCAAGCAAATGAAGCAAAAGGATTTCTTGGCAAAAATATTACGACATTCACCGCGCAAAGTTTATTTCTCGTACTATGGATTATCATTCAACTCATTGTGTTTGGGCTCGTTGTAAAATCAAAATTACCTTTATACATCCTGCCAGTATTTATACCTCTGGCTATTATTGCTGCCCGGCAGTTGGAATCAAAGGAAGAAACATTCCGGCCGCCATATAAAACACTTGCTTTGTGGTGCACCTTGTTACTCATGTTTCGTTTTGCCGGTGCATACATACCTCTGCAAAACAATACGCTTTCCTTTTATCAAAAATTAAAAAAAATCACCGCCAAACCCTATACTGAAATTATTTTTGTTGCCGCAGAACCTTTGTTAGGCTTAAAATTTTACACGGGCCTTGATGTTATGTTTTTGAACTTAGAGCCGGACGTCCTTCAGAAAAGAAATTCAGAAAGCAACCATGGGTTATGGATCCTCGAGGAAAATAATGAAGAAAAATTCAAAAACGCCCTTGGTGGCGACAAAGATGCTTTTTGCCGGCTGGGCAACATTGAAGGGGATCCGAGATTGGTCGTATTTTGGGATAAATCCACCAGTCAACCCTGTGGTATTTAATGGAGCTCCCCACGGCTTAACAGCCGTGGTTCCTGCTTTACCCCGACTCGGAAACCATGGCGAAATTTTCTCCGATAATTTCGCCATACTCGTCGGGGTTATCCACCGAGGGCGACATCCTTCTTCAACACGGCTTTTTGCGAAGGTGGATAAACAAAAACTGTGAGAAAACTATGATACGAATAGCAGCGGTGTATCCGTTTCAATCAGGGAAGAAATTTGATTTAGATTTTTATCTTAATTCGCACCTTCCTATGGTTCGTAAAAAATTTGGCCCTTTTGGATTAAAAAAAATTGAAGTGGATAAAGGGGTGGAAAGCCTCAATGGCGGGGCATCGCCGTTTTTTGCCATTGGCTATCTTTATTTTGACACACTTGAAAATTTTCGCCAGGGATTTAAAGCCGTGGGGGCAGAGATTGTCGCGAGGATTGCCACTTATACGGATGTCACTCCGATGATTCAAATCGGTGAAGTGAAGGAATGTTAAATAGGAGATAAACATGGCCATATCCTGGGAGAAAGACGCTAAACAAGAATTTGACGCAATGATCGCTAAAATCCCAATTTTTCTGCGCGATATTGCCAAAGATAAAGTATCGAAACGGGCAGAAAATATTGCGATAAAAGATAACCGCTCGGAAATTACTGAAAAAGACATGGTCGATGCCTTTTTCGCCGAAACACCTTTTGGCTTCCATGGCCCCATGAAATCTGACATGGAATCATTGGGAATAGATTATTTAAAATACGGCCATCCCAGGTAATCAGACAGTTATTCTTCTCTAATATTATTCCTGCCAAGCAAAAAATCCTCAAATTTTTAAATACCAAACGCTATGCTTGATAAAATTTTGAAATAATATAGAATAAAGGACTCGTAGAAAAAATCGAGAGCATGAAGAAAACTATTCTCACAATACTGCTGCTGTTTTTCCTAAGCCCAATCTCATACGGGGAAGAGACCGATTTTACGCCACTGACACTGTCAGCAGAAAAAGACCGTATTCTCATCCTTGCCCCGCACCCGGATGATGAAGCCATAGGTACGGCCGGCATTATCCAAGAAGCCCTTAAAGAAAATATTCCTTTAAAAATAGTTTATTTAACCAACGGCGACAACAACGAGCCGTCGTTCATCGTCAGCCAAAAACGAATTGTCTTTCGCCAGAAAGCCATCTTAATGATGGGCAAATTAAGAGGACAAGAAGCCACAAATGGCATGGGATCATTGGGTGTTACTAAAGACCAACTGGTTTTTTTGGGGTATCCGGATTGGGGAACGGAAAGAATTTTTAAATCTTATTGGTTAACACAAAAACCATTTAAGGCGATGTTAACACGCGTGAGCAATGTCCCGTATAAAAATGCTTTTTCAGTGGGATCCCCTTATATGGGCGAAAGCATTTTAAATGATTTGAAAGAGGTCATTGAGGATTTCAAGCCGACAAAAATCTTTGTTACCCATCCTTTAGATACCAACAATGACCACCGGGCGTTTGCCCTGTATTTGCAGGTGGCGCTTTGGGATCTGGAAGGGCGCATCCCAAAGCCAGAAATTTACGGATATTTAATCCATTGGGGCAAATGGCCAACACCCCGAGGTTATCACGCCGCATTAGCGTTGACGCCACCCAAAGATTGGCCGGACAAAGACACGAATTGGTTTTCGTTTGATTTAAGCAACGAAAGCGTGAGCAAAAAAAGAAAAGCGATTTCATTTTATAAAAGCCAAATCGGCTATAATCCTCCATACCTTTTTACATTTGCCAGAAAAAATGAATTGTTTGCCAACATTGGCACCGCTGACCTTAACCGCCTTACCGCATTTAATCTCCGCCCCGATGGATCGATTATTTATACAAAAGATGCTCAATCAATTTGCATCACATTAAAATCTGATTATTGGGACAAACGAACATCCCGGATGCAGATATTCCTCCTTGGCTATAAAAGAGGGGTCCCTTTTGAATGGATGCCCAAAATACGGGTAGAAATTTCCACGGAAGATAATAAAATTTCCGTTTACGACAAAGACCGTTACATTGATGTCCCGGAAGCAAAGATTGAAGCAAAGCCAAGGAGCAAAGAAATAACGATTCAGTTTCCTTTTAAAAACCTTGATAACCCGGATTATGTTTTGACTTCCTTAAATGTCAGCACCGATGATTTACGGGAAATAGGTGGGTGGCGGTTGATTCAGTTAACACCGACTCCCATTGAACTTGCCCGTAAAGAAAAAATAATTACTAACACAACCAAAAGCATTGCTCAAGAATAAAGAGCAGCCACCGCTATCCCCAAGAGGGCCCCAATACCTGCGGTACATATATTCACGTCTTAAACTAAATAAAATTCATGAAATTGTTTAAACTCATAAACACTCATCAAAAAAATTTTCTCCTTGTCTTTGGATTTCTAACCCTTACCGTTCCAAAAGCGCATTCCGCTGACGTTTATACTATCTCACCGCCGTCATCCGCCGTTAGTTTTAAAATACGCCATCTGGGAGTTTCCTTTGTCCGTGGCCAATTTGAAAAATTTAAAGGAAAACTGATTTGGGAAGGGGACAAGTTAGTTCAATTTGATGGGACAGTCGAGATGAACAGCCTCAACACCGGCATTAAACGCAGAGATACAGACCTGAAATCAAACAGTTTCTTTGCGGTTTCAAAATTTCCGCTAATGGTCATTAAAAGCGAACACATCTTTCAAGCCAACGACGTGGTTTTAATCAAAAGCGCCCTCACCATTCGCGATATTACCAGAATTGTTGAGCTACATGGAAAAATCAATCACTATGACGCCCAAGCGAAAACAGTAGATTTATTCCTTCAGGGGAATATTGACCGCAAGGATTTCGGCCTTCGGCTTAATAAATTATTTGAATTCTTTGTTGGGGAAACGGTGAATATTTCTCTTAAATTATACACGGGTTAAGATTCCCATTCTTTCCAATGATACTTCCCATGCTAGACAAAAATAACCAAAAATATCAAGGCCTCGACTTTACGGGTTGCCCAGCGGAAACCTTATTGGAGAAAATTAAAACATCCCTGAAGGGTTTATCCGAAGAGGAAGCAAAAAAAAGACTATCGGAATATGGTTATAATGAGCCCGCCCGAAAGAAGAAAAGAACGATCCTTTTTCAAATCTTTTCTAAATTTGTCAATCCGCTCGTTGTGGTCTTGCTTGTTATCGCCGGTTCTTCATTCGCTTTTGGCCAAAAAATAAATGCCCTGATTGTCGGAATGATGGCGGCAATGAGCGTTGTTATTTCCTTTGTCCAGGAATACCGGGCAGGCAAAGAAGCTGAAAAATTAAGTGAAATGGTGCGCACTACTGCGACTGTTTACCGCAACGGGAAAGCAAGAGAAATTCCCATCAAAGAAATTGTCCCCGGTGATATTGTTGATTTGTTTGCCGGTGATATGATCCCCGCTGACTTGCGGATTATTCAGGCCAAAGATTTGTTCGTAAACCAAGCTTCGCTAACCGGCGAATCCTTGCCGGTTGAAAAAACTCCGTTGCCCATATCAACCAAAAACTCATCAATGTTAGATTTGCTCAATATTGCTTTTATGGGTTCCAGCGTTGTTAGCGGAACCGGCTTAGGCGTTGTCGTCAAAACCGGCCTTAACACACAATTCGGCGAAATATCCCGAAAATTAGCAAGCATGAACGTGCAAACCAGTTTTGATAAGGGGATACATAAATTTACGTGGCTAATGATAAAAACAATGCTGATATTAGTAGTCGTTATTTGTGCGGCTAATTTTTTTACTAAAGGCAACTTTATTGAAGCATTGCTCTTTTCACTGGCCGTGGCCGTTGGCTTGACACCGGAGATGCTTCCGATGTTGGTAGCGATCAATTTATCAAAGGGCGCCATTAAAATGTCCCAAAAACAAGTTATTGTTAAACGCTTAAGTGCGATTCAAAATTTTGGCGCCATGGATGTCCTTTGTACCGACAAAACAGGGACGTTGACAATGGACAAGATTGTTTTGGTCAAGCATTGTGATGTTGTCCGAAAAGAAGATGAGGATGTTTTGCGCCTGGCTTATATTAATAGTTTTTATCAAACCGGCCTTAGGAATATCCTGGACAAAGCGGTTTTAAAATATGAAAAACTGGTAGTCAGACAATACAAAAAAATCGATGAGATTCCTTTTGATTTCTCAAGAAAGGTGATGTCGGTCGTTGTTGAGATGGAAGGCAAACACCGGATTATCGCCAAAGGTGCGCCGGAAGAAATTTTTAAGCGGTGCACAAAATATCAGCTTGACGGGGAATTGCTGGATTTAGAACAATTTGTACTTACTGATTTAAAGGAAGAATATGATTCCTTAAGTTCGGAAGGCTTCCGGGTTCTCGCTGTCGCTTATAAAGATATCGAAACAAACAAGGATGTTTATTCCAGAAACGATGAACAAGATCTTATATTAAAAGGATACATCGCGTTTCTCGATCCACCAAAACCAACCGCCCGCAAAACCATTGAGGTATTAAGAAATTTGGGGATAGAACTCAAAGTGTTAACCGGTGACAATGAATTAGTGACAAGAAAAATATGCAACGAAGTCGGCCTTAATACCAAGGGATTTTTAACCGGAGATAAAGTTGAAAAGTTAACTGATGCCCAACTTAAAGAGCTAGTCAAGACAACAACTGTTTTTAGCCGGCTGGCGCCGCTGCAAAAAGAGCGCATCATTCACGCCTTGCATGCAAATAATCATACGGTGGGTTATTTGGGCGATGGCATCAATGATGCCCCCGCACTTAAAGCCGCCGACGTCGGTATTTCTGTTGACAACGCAGTGGACATCGCCAAAGAATCGGCTGACATAATACTTTTACACAAAAGCCTTTATGTGCTCAAAGACGGAGTTTCGGAAGGCAGGAAAACTTACGGCAACATCCTGAAGTACATTAAAATGGGGTCGAGTTCAAATTTCGGCAATATGCTGAGCATGACCGGCGCAAGTTTCATCCTGCCATTTTTACCAATGTTGCCTATTCAAATTTTATTAAACAACTTTCTTTACGATATCTCGCAAGTAGCCATTCCTTCGGATGACGTTGATGAAGAATATCTTGCCAAATCAAGGCCGTGGAATATTAATTACATTAAAAGATTTATGATTGTTTTTGGTGCTATCAGCTCGGTATTTGATTTTATAACTTTCGGTGTACTGTTATTTATTTTCCATTCTTCACAGAAACTTTTTCATACTGGGTGGTTTCTGGAATCTTTCTGCACTCAAGCCTTGGTCATTCATATTATCCGCACGGGGAAAAAACCATTCGTTGAAAGCCGGCCCAGCCAATTTTTAATGTTTATGTCAATTTACATGATTACCATAGCTTTAATCATTCCATTTACTCCTTTAGGTCAACATTTTGGTTTCATCATGCCGCCGGGAACATTTTTTATTGCATTGATTGTTATTATCGGGACTTATTTATTCACAGTCCAAACCACAAAAAACTGGTTTATTAAAAAATACGGTTACGAATAAAAATTTGATAAGATAATCCCATGACATTTCTGTCTTACCTTATTATTTATTTTATCCCCACCGCAATAGCCCTTTGCATTGGACACCCGGATGTCCGCGCAGTGCTTATTTTTAATTTCTTCCTTGGCTTAGGGCCGGGATGGTTTGCCGCGCTTTATTTTTCTGTCACAAAGAATATCCCAACCAAAACAATAATAGTTCTATTTGTTTTCTTAACATATGTGCCGATTCTCGGAGCTGTTGCTTTCCCCTCCATGGTAAAGGCAAAAATAAATAATTATAAAATTCTAGCCAAAAAAGAATTAAAACGTTTATCAAATTCAATAGAAGCTTATGCCAAAGACAACAACGGCCAATACCCTGAAAACCTTACAGCTTTAAATACAAGTAACCATAAGCCGACGGTCGGCCTTTGCGAAGAAATTATCAGTATGTACCAATACCACTGTGAATTTTCCAAGAGCGGATACCTGCTTACCGCGACGGATACTCTAAGAAAACAAAACCCCATCACGATTACGATTGCAACTGGAGGCAAATTGTTTGAGTCGGGGGGACTTAATAAAAACGATTAAAACTTTATGACTAAAACAACAAACAATATTAAAATACGCAAAGCAAGTGAGCGCGGGCATGCCAATCACGGCTGGCTCGACACTTATCACACATTTTCGTTTGCTGACTATTACGACTCAAATCACATGGGCTTTCGAACACTGCGGGTTATTAACGATGATACCATTGCCCCTGACAATGGGTTCGGAACCCATTCACATAACAACATGGAAATTATTTCTTATGTTTCCGAAGGAAATTTACAGCACAAAGATAGTATGGGAAACGGTTCAGTCATTAAAAAAGGCGGTTTCCAGCGAATAACAGCGGGCACGGGAATAACGCACAGTGAATTTAATCCGTCAAAAGATCAAAAAACGCACTTGTTGCAAATCTGGATTCTTCCGGAAGCAAAAGAACTAACACCATCCTATCAAGAATTAACCGTAACGGATTATAGTGACAAAAACGGTTTGACGCTAATTGCATCGCACAATGGAAAAGACAAGGTGCTAAAAATCCACCAGGATGTTTTCCTCTATAAAGGCAAATTAAAAGCAACTGACGCCCTCAATTACACGATTCAAAAAGAAAGAGGTGTCTGGATTCAAATTACCAAAGGCGAAGTCGAAATAAACGGAAACAAACTAAAAGCTGGTGATGGCGCCTCAGTGGAAAATGAGAATGAAATCAAATTTAAAGCAATTAAAGAAGTAGAATTTCTATTGTTTGACTTAAAATAAAAGACGACTATGGATGACCACTTAAGTTGGCGTTATGCCACGAAAAAATTTGACCCAGCAAAAAAAATTCCCGAACAGGAATTCAAACAACTTCTTAATGTGCTTAGAATGGCGCCATCGTCTTACGGTCTACAACCATGGAAGTTTGTTGTTGTCCGTGACTCAGGACTGCGGAAAAACCTAAAAGCGCACGCCTGGAATCAAGATCAAGTGACGGATGCATCGCACTTGATAATTCTTTGTGCCTTAAAAACCATTGATAAAAAATATATTAACGATTTTGTTAACCGTATTGCCAAAACACGCGATGTCCAAAGGGAATCGCTGTCCCAGTATGAAAAAATGATGCTCGAATCATTAAAAAGCCAAACCCCAGAAATGTTGTTAATATGGATGAAACATCAAGTCTACATTGCATTAGGAATGCTTCTAATGGAATGCGCGCACCAAAAAATTGATGCTTGCCCAATGGAGGGATTTGATCCCAAAGGGTTTGACAAGACTCTTGGCCTTCAAGAGCAGGGAATTACTTCTGTTGTACTTTGTCCGGTGGGCTACCGAAGTGAGGATGATCGTCATGCTAAGCTTAAAAAAGTGCGCTTTGAAAATGAAGAATTATTTATTGAACGGTAAATAATTATGGTTAAGATACATGCTGTTTATGAAGGTGACCTGCGCTGCCGTTTGACTCACGAGCCTTCGGGTAAGGAAATAGTTACCGACGCGCCGGTCGATAACATGGGCAAAGGTGAGGCTTTTTCACCGACGGATCTTACGGCAGCCTCGTTGGGCTCTTGCATGCTGACAATTATGGGCATCGTGGCAAACCGCCATCACATTGACCTAAGAGGGACCACCGTGGACATCGAAAAGGAAATGATAACTCAACCGGCGCGGCGTATCGGGCGCATCGGGTTAAAATTTAAAATGGCTAAAGGAATCGACCCGGCCAAACGCGCCATGCTCGAGCACGCGGCAAATGCTTGTCCGGTCCATGAAAGCCTGAGGACTGATATTGAAATCCCGGTTAAATTTGAATACAATGATTAGCATTGATTCTAAACAAGGAGAAATTTTATGGACAAAATAGACGTGTTACGAAAGGCTGTTGCCAAAGCAAAAAAACAAGGGTATTTCCCAACCGTCAATATTGATGCAATGTTGTTTGACAGCAAAAATCTCACTTGCCATGATGACACCATCAAAAGCCGGGATTATCTGGAAGGCAGTTTCTGTTATTATAAAATCATTTACAATCATCGCTTTGCCGAATCATTTTGGGGTAAAGACTGGCAAACTCATCTCCAGAATATGGTTATTTTGGCAGAACCCATCGAATACCTGAATAAATTTGTCAATCCTCAAGAAGCAAAAGTAGAAGTCAAAACAGAAGTTAAACCAGAAGCCAAACCCGAGATCAAGGCCGATGCTGCCAGTGCTTAAAGTAAATGTTGGAACGAAACAAAGAATGAAGCATGTTGTTACAAGTTAACAAGTAAAGGAGGATCATTATGGGAGACAAAAGCCCCCGAAACCGCGAAAAAAGAAAACCCAAGAAAGATAAAAAGTAAAATGCACGAAACCGAGGAATATGCGGGGGCCAAACCTCGTATATTCCTCGGCCACTCTTTATCTAAGAAGAAGCAAGATACTACAGCAAATTCTCTCCTAAGAACGATTTTCTCTGTTTTTAGCCCAAAGTATATTTAAAAAGTTAATCTTATTTTAATCTTGTTTTAATATTCCCTGTTATATCCTTAAGTTGAAAGGAGAAATCACTAAAAACTCCTCAATGTTTGTTAAGAAAGGAGATGACAATGAGACAAAAACATCTAACGGGAATTATAAGTCTTTTTGTTGTCTTAAGTCTTTATGGATGTAGCCTTTTAGTAGCCGGTGCTGTTGGCGGTATAGGGACCGCTGTCTGGCTATCCAATAAATTGGTGCAGGAAGTTAATGCCCCGTTCGAAAGGGCCCTTGCCGCAGCAAAGGGAGGTATCCTGGCCCTAAAATTGAAAATTGATGAAGAAACAATAAAAGAGGATGTCGCCCAAATCATGAGTAGCTATGTTGATGGCCAAAAAATATGGATTGATATTCACAAAATAAACGCGAAAACATCCAGGATTGAAGTACGCGTCGGCCTAACAGGAGATGAAACGGCCGCCCGTAAGATTATGGATACTATTTTAAAACAATTATAAATTTTTCCCCTGCCTTGTCGTCAGGCCCCCCGACAAATTGTCGGGACAGGCAGGGGAGATTTACCAAAAAGGACAAAAGAGGAGGAAAAATGATTAAAAAAACAATTATTACCCTGACTTGCCTGTTGTTTGTTTCTGGATGTGAATCGATGGATAGCACCGAAAAAGGTGTTGCCGTTGGAACAGTTACGGGAGCGGGCATCGGTGGAATTATCGGCCACCAAAACGGCCACGGGGGAAATGGCGCCTTAATCGGTGGTGCTGCCGGTGCGCTAGCCGGTGGATTGCTTGGTCACCGAATGGATCAGCGCCAAAAAGAAATCAATCCTGAACATATAACGATTCGCGATATTGCCAAAATGGGTGATGAAGGCGTTCCTAGCAGTGCCATTATTGATGAAATAAAAAGAACAAAATCAATTTACAACTTAGATACTGAAACGATAAACTATCTAAGAGAACATAAAATTAGTGATAAGGTGATTGATTATATGATGGCAACAAATCAGCATTCTTAGATATATTAATCACCAACAATGGAAAAAATTATGCCTAACAAAAAAAATCTGATGTTCATTATGCTGGCTCTCGTCATTGGTATTTTAGTCATCATACTAAATAAAACCGATGAAAATTCAATCAAAAAAAACGAGGAAGAAACCAGCAATGTGTTCAGGCGCGCTTTTGAAGACGGCAAACGTGGTTTGCGCAACGTTGCTGCGGGAATCAATAATGCTATTTACAACCACCACGCCAAATAAAATCAATTATCAACATAAGGAGGCAACATGAGACAGTTAAATCATCCAACCAAAACCCTGATTGTCGCTTTGCTGTCAGTCCAGATGGCCTCATGCGGTACCATCCTTTATCCGGAAAGACGTAATCAAAAGGTGGGCCATGTTGACGCCGGGATTGCTATTTTGGACGCTATTTGGTTACTTGTTGGTATTATCCCGGGTATCATTGCCTTTGCAGTTGATTTTTCCACCGGTGCGATCTATCTACCCAATACAGAAAGAGCATCCATCGATGGGAAAAACATGCGGATCGTCCATTTTGACCCAAAGACAACAACGCCTAAAATGGTCGAGGAGATTATCAGTAAAGAGACCGGGAAAGATTTTCATTTCTCCGACAAACGCTTAAAGCTTGCCCGGCTCAAAAATACAGACGAGCTTCCGCAATTTTTTGCGCAAGCCCAGCAATAAATCGCAAACGGAGAAAAATAACTCTCCATGCGGAATCTGGATTTAAAAAATGATGCTTTTGATGGAGTCCCCACCGGCCTAGCCAGTAGGGGCTCTATCCTTAGCCCAACTTCGATTATAAGAGAAGGGACCGATAAGTCAGTTAAGATCTAGAAACGAATTAAATACCTGTCCATTCTCACTGGCTTCGCCACAAAATCAAGCACGACGAAAAGATATTTTCCCTTACAACGAATTCCACACATACTGCCAAACAAGCAGGACATTCCTACCTAACATTCGCTTTAAAACCGCAAAAACCTCCTCATAGAAAATTGCAGTTAAAGAAATTATTGACATAATATTCCATCTTCTTATAATCAGATTAGAAGGATGATTTAATCTTTCTATAATATATACTACAATACTTATTATTATGAAAACGCTTGAGACAAAACAAAAAGAGAGTTCCACACATTCGGGGATTGAACCCATTTTTTCCATCCTTCTTAATGTCTCAAAAATTGATTTCAGCCTTTACAAAATTCCCACCCTTAAAAGAGCGATTTACAAACGAATTCACGCCTTAAATTTTAAAAACTTAAATGAGTACATCAAGCACCTCAAAGGCAATCATCAGGAAGCTGAAAATCTTTCTCAATCCATGTTGATTAAAGTGACGGGCTTTTTCCGTGATCCCAAAGTTTTTAAAGTACTGCGCACTAAAATCTTTCCGCAACTGCTCAAACAAAAAATTCACAGTCCGATCCGCCTCTGGATACCCGGATGCTGCAGCGGCCAGGAAGTTTATTCTTTAGCCATTTCGCTCGTTGATTTTCTGCAAAATAAAAACTTTACAATTCAAATATTCGGGACTGATTTAAGTGAAACGTCACTGGAAAAAGCCCGTTCCGGCATCTACACCAAAAGGGAAATCCAAGGAGTGCCGACCCGTTATTTAAACCATTATTTTACTACTCTTACTAACGGCCATTATCAAATCGATAAAAGAATCCGGTCTATCTGCACTTTCGCCAAACAAAACCTTATTCAGGACCCGCCATTTTCAAAACTCGATTTGATCAGTTGCCGAAATGTACTGATCTATTTAAGACCAGAAATTCAGGAAAAGGTAATTAAAATTTTTCATTATGCCATGAACACAAATGGTTTCTTAGTGTTAGGAAAATCGGAGAATATCGGGCTATTACAACCAACACTCTTTAATCTACTGGACAAAAATCATAATATCTACCTCAAAAAGGCGCTGGCGGTAAGCCCGGGGGTTTCGTTCCGGTTTAATGCATCTGAAATGAAAAATCCACCGTTGGATTTAAAAAACCTGACGCAGGTTCCGCAGGAACTATATTTGAGTCGTGAAATTGACCGGCTTTTAATTGAGCGCACGGGCTTTGCCGCCATTTTGATTAA
>CAZVZR010000015.1:22218-47012 GCA_964630825.1 uncultured Planctomycetales bacterium
CTAATTTTACTCAGTCGCCAACAAGACAACAGCAAAATCCCTTTAGCGCTTAAGCCGACTCCGGAGACCAAAAAAGCCCAATATTTACGCAAAGAGCTTAGGGCAACGAAGGCTTGGATGCAAAATATAATCGAAGAGCATGAACAAACGGTGCAAGAATTAAAATCGGTGCACGAGGAGGTCCTCTCCAGCAACGAAGAACTCCAAAGCCTTAACGAAGAATTGCACACCGCTAAAGAAGAACTCGAATCAGGTAACGAAGAACTCACCACCGTTAATGAACAACTGCAAAACCAAATGGAGGCACTGCGCCAAAGCGAGGAACGGTTCCGCATTCTGGTCGAATCCGTCCAAGAATATGCCATTTTCTTGCTTGATCCTAAAGGCTACGTCGTCACCTGGAATCGCGGCGCGGAACGCCTGAAAGGCTACAAAGCGGAAGAAATCATCGGCAGCCACTTTTCAAAATTTTATCCTAAAGGCGATGAAAAGAAACCCACCCGGGAATTGCAGGCTGCGATTCGGACCGGCGTTTATAAGGAAGAAAACTGGCGGCTACGTAAAGATGGCTCCCTTTTCTGGGCAAGTGTCGTCATCACCGCTCTTAAGGATAAATCCGGGAAACTGCGCGGGTTTGCGAAAGTTACCCGGGATATGACCGAGCGCAAAAAAGCCGATGAGGTTTTGCGCCAGAGCACGGAATATGCCAAATCGATTATTCAATCCGCGAACGATGCTTATGTCAGCATCAATTCACAAAGTATAATTACTGAATGGAATCATCGCGCAGAAGTTATTTTTGGATGGAAACGCCAGGAGGCGATTGGACGAAGTTTAAAGCAAACGATTATACCTCAACGTTTTCGCCAAGACCATGAAAAAGGGATGGGGCGATTTTTAAAGACCGGCAAAGGCCCGCTGATCAATAAAACATTCGAGATTATGGCCCTTCATCGCAAGGGGTATGAGTTTCCTGTTGAGCTCATGCTTTGGCCGATCAAGGTGGGCGGCCAATTTACTTTTCACTCTTTTATCCGGGATATTACCGAGCGCAAAAAAGCCGATGAAATTTTGCGCAATGCCAATCAAGCATTGGAACAACGAGTGAAAGAAAGGACCCAGGATTTGCAAGCGTATGCGGATGAACTCATACGCTCTAATGCGGATTTACAACAATTTGCTTTCATCGCCTCTCATGATTTACAAGAACCCTTGCGCATGGTCTCATTGTACACAGATGTTTTAGACAAACAGCTTAAAAATAATACCAACGAACAAATAGTCAAATCTTTCCGCTTCCTCCGGGAAGGTGCTTTGCGGGCCCAACAGCTCATTAAGGAATTGCTGGAATATTCCCGTATCGGCGCCAAGGACAACCAACCCTTGGAGAAAATCTCGATGAAAAAAGTTATTTGCCATGTCCTGTCCTTAATGGATATGACGATCAAAGAAAACAAAGCCGACGTCACCTATGGCTCACTTCCTTCGCTTGTGGCAAGCCGTTTCCAAATGGAGCAATTATTCCAAAACCTTCTTTCCAATGCGATCAAATATAAAATTAATAACCCCAAAATACATATTTCAGCTAAAAAACAAAATGGTGAATGGCTTTTTAGCGTTCAAGACAATGGGATCGGGATTGAACCGCAATACCAAAATCAAATCTTCACTCCTTTTAAAAGGCTTCATTCAAATCATGATTACCCTGGAACAGGCATTGGCCTGGCCTTCTGTAAAAAAATCGTTGAAGGGCATGGCGGAAAAATTTGGGTTAAGTCCGTACCCGGTCACGGGGCGACATTTTTGTTCACTCTGCCGGAAAAGGGCAAAAAATGAAAATATTGATTGTGGAAGATAATGAAGGCGATCAAGATCTGCTGCAGGAAGCCTTTAAAGAGTCGGCGTTGGCCATCAACCCGATTTTTGCCGATACCGCCGATAAAGCCCAGTCTATTTTAAAAAAAGAAAAACCCTCCGAAATCAAATTGATTATCCTTGATCTTAACCTGCCGCGAAAAAACGGTAAAGATTTCTTAAGGGAATTAAAAACCGATCAAAAATTCCAACAAATCCCCATTATTATTTGGACAAGCTCAACCGTTACCACGGATATTTCAGAATGTTACGAGCTAGGGGCCAACTGCTTTCTCACCAAACCTTCCACTTTTAATGAATTAGAAAGTACAATAAAATCACTTTGCAATTTTTGGCTAAAAAAAAATCTTATTAAGAAATAATACAAAGGACATCGTCATGAAAAATATGAATGCTTATTTGATCTTTGATGTTTAACCTAGACAAGCCTTTGAAAAATAAATAATATTAGCCATTGATGACCAATCCATCAAAAAAGTCAGCTCCGACAGTTAACCACCAGGACAGAAAAATTATTACTGCGCAGCGATACGCGGTGGCAATTTCTTCTGTTATTCTTGCAACCTTAATTAGGCACTTACTCAATCCTCTCTGGCATCAGGGATTAATATTTATAACTTTTTATCCGGCGATCATATTTTCTGCCTGGTACGGCGGAATGAGGCCGGGGATAGTGGCCACCGGGCTTTCGGCAATCATCGCCACCATTTTTTGGATTCCGTTTCCTTTCGCATCAATCACTGATGCCGCCAGTAACCTCTTTGCTCTCTTTCTCTTTGTAACTGTTGGTATAATTTTCAGTATCCTCAATGAACGATTACTGACTGAAACAAGCGCACTGACCAAACTAAACGAGTTAAGCTCGCGGCTATGGCCTATGCAAAACCTGCACGATGGGCTCTCCGAGATACTCGCTGCCTCGATTGAACTCCTCGGTGCGAATATGGGTAACGTTCAAATTCTCAATGCAGACCGAGGCGTCCTCAACATTGCCGTCCATCGAGGGTTTAAACAAGACTTTCTTGATTTCTTCAGAGAGGTATCGACAAAGGATGACTCTGCCTGCGGCAGGGCATTGCGCTCAGGACAAAGAATTATCATCGATGATGTTACTACCGATGTGCCCTATACTCCACTTCGCCCCATTGCTGCTGCCGCTGGTTACCGTTCGGTACAATCCACTCCGCTCATCAGCCGTGACGGCACACCCCTAGGCATGATTTCAACGCATTGGCGAGTGCCGCACCGTCCGAGTGAACAAGACCTGCGCCGGCTAGACCTGTACATGCGTCAGGCCGTGGACTTCATCGGGCGCTGCAGGATCGAGGAAAACCTCAAGAAAACGACTGAAGATTTAAAGAATTTCAATCAAGAACTTGAACAGTTCGCCTACATTTGTTCTCATGATCTGCAAGAGCCATTGCGTACAATCTCCAGTTATGTCGATCTTTTTATGATCAGGAAAAAAGGCCCGCTGGATCCCAATGAAGTTAAATATTTAAAATTTATTGAAGAGGGAGCGGTTCGTGCCCAAGGCCTTATCAAAGGTTTGTTAGAATACGCCAGCATCACTGCCAAAGATTATCCGCTAGAAAATCATGACATTCAAAAACTTTTAGAACAAGCCATATCCAATCTGAATGTTTTAATAAAAGAAAACTCTGGGGCACGTATTACTTATGATTCACTGCCCACATTAAATGTCAATAGCATGCAAATAACACAATTATTCCAAAATCTAATCTCTAATAGCATTAGATATAAAAATTCGGAACCGCCGCACATCCATGTTTCCGCTGCACAGCAAAACGGGAAATGGGTTTTTTCGGTCCAGGACAATGGCATCGGGATTCCCCCTGAGTACAAAAATCATATATTTATGATTTTCAAAAGACTTCATCCTAAAAATCAATATCCGGGAATAGGCATTGGCTTATCTGTCTGTAAAAAAATAGTTCAGCGGCATGGGGGAGAAATTTGGGTAGAATCCGAACCTCCCAAGGGATGTACCTTTTATTTTTCATTAATAGCAGAGACTGATACAAAAAAATTATAAAAAATGCTTAAAACCATTTTATTAGTCGAAGATAATGAAGCCCAGCGCAATTTAATGCAGGAAGCTTTCAGCGAAGCCAATCTAGAAGTTGAACTGCATATAGTAGAAAGAGCGGAGGAACTGATGGCGTTCTTGAGAAAGCAAGGAGGATTTAAAAATGCGGCATCCCCGGATTTGGTTTTATTGGATTTAAATTTACCCGGGAAAAGCGGCCTTGAAGCACTGAGCGAAATAAAAAGTGATACCCAAATAAAACATGTGCCGATCGCTGTTTTGACCGGTTCTAATGCTTCTTCTGATATTCAGGCCTGTGCCAAGTTCCAGTGCAAATATTTATTAAAACCATCCGGGTTCAATCAGTTGGTTCAACTGGTTAAATCGTTACCCGATCTTTGTTAACCTTCTTTGGAAGCCGAATTATAAAGAAATCTACGTAAAAATGAACACTGTTAATTTTAAATTCCGCATTATTATCTTTATATGTTTTTTATTTTTATCACCCGTGTATGCAGATACTGTATTTCTAAAGAATGGTACTGCACAGGAAGGTAAAATCATGGAGAAAAACGATGACCATGTTAAAATTGTTTCTGATGGCATGTCGCTAACATTTTATTGGGATGAAATTGATCACGTCGAAAAAAGTGCGCCGCCGGCAAAAGTAGTCCCCGTTGAAGAAACGGCAAAGCCAGCTCCACAAAACGAACCCGTGGCCGCCCCAGAAACAGTGGAACCGCCGCAGATTTATGAACTAACCGAACTAGAACAAGCCAAAAAATCGGCCATCCGCACCAATCGCCCAATCATCTTTCTTATTTGCAATCCTCCCATTGCAAATGTAACTCCCGACAGTGCCACGGTTCTCAAAAAATTTCTGGGAAATTATCAAGACCAAGGGATCCTCGTATATGCACAGGCTGACCATACCGACCTCATCCCCAATGTCATTTTCCAGAAACTAACTGGTGGTCCTGTATGGCTACCCGTATTGGTGTTTACAGATTCAGGAATTACACAAATAACAAAATTTATCCCAAAAATAAAATTAGATCATGTCTATGAAATTCCAATGAATGATTCTCCGGTTTTCGGTAAAGAGGATGCCCCCGTTACAGTAGTTATGTTTACGGACTTTCAATGTCCCTCGTGCACGAAATATTATCCCACGGCTAAAGAATTCGTGAGCGCCCATCCTGACCAAGTTCGTCTGGTAACAAAGCACTATCCTTTGTCTTTTCATGAACAAGCGTTGGGAGCCGCAAAAGCAGCCTTGGCTGCCGGGCAGCAAGGAAAATTCTATGAAATGGCAGAACTCTTGTATAATAGTCACCCGCTCAGTACCGAAAAATATACCGGGCTAGCTAAACAATTGGGGCTTGACCTAAATAAATTTAGCAACGATTTCACGGACGCAAATGGTGAATATGAAAAAATAATCAAGCGTGATATAAAACTGGGAAATGAAGTTGGAGTCCTTGGCACGCCCACGTTCTATATGAATGGACGGAAGATTGATCTGCCTAGTGAAGCACTGCTAAAAGACCTGCTTGATCCAACAGATAAATAGATAACTAAAAAAGCGCAACTTAAAAAACAGGAGGCAAGAAATGAAAATTATGCTCAACGTTATTTTACCGCACGAACCTTTCAACACATTGGTGAAAAAAGGCAAGGCGGGGGAAATCATCAGCAAGATCAATGCTGAGATTAAACCCGAAGCGGTTTATTTCACCGAACAGGATGGAAAAAGGTCGGGTATCTACATCGTTACCCTCGAACGGGCATCGGACATGCCGAAACTTTCCGAACCATTCTTCCTCAATTTCAATGCGGACTGTCAAATTCGGGTGGTGATGACCCCAGAAGATTTGCAGAAATCCGGCATTGATCAGATCGGCAAAAAATGGGCGTAAGGAGAACCGATAAACTTTAGTTTATCGGTGTCAGCATCGAAAAATGGATAGGATGTTTCTGTTTTATTAAATAACACTGGAGGGCTTGTAGAAGTTCTCTCAAAATAGGATACCTATGGACACACCGTTAAAAAACAGAGTACCGCACATTATTTTCTTATATTGGATTATTAAGATTGCATCGACGACGCTGGGAGAAACCGGTGCCGACATGTTTTCAATGACCTTTAACTTAGGTTACGTAGAGACCATTGCGATATTTCTGAGTATATTTTTAATCTTGCTCGTGATTAAGCTCTTTTTGAAAGGCTATCACTCAATGGTTTACTGGCTGACTTTCACCGCCTCAGCGATCGCCGGTACCGCTGTATCCGATTTCATCGACCGGACTTTGCACTTTGGCTACGCTGGAGGTTCGGCTTTCTTGATAACATTGCTATTGATAACCCTGGCAGTGTGGTACGCAAAAGAAAAATCAATAAATGTTGAGTATATCACCAGGCCCTCCGTTGAAGTTTTCTACTGGATAGCTTTTTTAATTGCCAATACATTGGGAACGGCGGCGGGAGATTTTGCCGCTGATAACCTTGGGCTGGGATTTGAAAAGAGCGCCATTGTAATAACCGGAATTCTTATTGTGATTGCACTGTTACATTTCTTTACCAAGGCCTCAAAGACAATCCTGTTCTGGTTGGCCTTTGTTTTAACAAGGCCTTTTGGCGCCACATTCGGTGATTTTCTTACCAAACCTGTCGCCAAAGGCGGGATTAATTTTGGCACCATCGGTTCATCGTTAGTCTTTTGTGCCATTCTACTGTTTGCGATCGCTCAAGAGACAAAACTAGAAAATAAAAAATGGGCAAACGCTAAACCCTTAATTGGAGCATAGGGAATAATTGGCAGTTGCAGGGAGGGATTAATTACTTATTATTTAATATAAAAGTAATTATAGCCTGTTTACTAAAATTCAAAAGGAGGTAACATGCAAGAAAACATCGACAAAATCTACGGGTACTTAATCCAATACGGCATTAACTTGGTCGCGGCCATTCTTATTTTTGTTATCGGCAAATGGGCAGCCCGGGTTGCTTCCAATTTATTGGAAAATATCATGATTAAATCAAAGGTAGAAAAAACCCTTGCTGTGTTTGGAAAAAATATCGCCTATTTTACAATCCTCTCCTTTGTCGTGATCGCCGCCTTAAATAAAATTGGTGTTGAGACCAATTCTTTCCTGGCAATCATCGGCGCTGCCGGTTTGGCCGTTGGCTTAGCCCTGCAAGGCTCGCTTTCTAACTTCGCCGCCGGGGTCATGATGATCCTTTTTCAACCTTTCCGCCTGGGAGATTATGTTGAAGCCGGTGGGGCCGAAGGAAAAGTTTCTGAAATTCAGATATTTAGCACCGTTATTATAAACAAGGACAATAAGCGTATCATTGTCCCTAACGCTAAGATCACGGGAGATAAAATCACCATTCACCCACGTGTTTAAACTAGAATGAGAAAAGGAGAACATCAATGGCTGACATGTTACCGGAAAAATGGATGAAGGGCATTGCCATTACAACAACCGTATTGGCGGTCGTTGCTTCCATCGCATCATCGCGATCGGCATATTATATCGCCAAGGCGCAGCTTTTGACCGCGCTGGAAGGAAGCAAATGGTCGTACTATCAAGCTAAAAGCATTAAGCAAAACCTTGCCGAAACGCAGCAAAAGGCTTTTGAAGTGGAAATGCTCGGCGCCACAACGCCGGAACAAAAAGAACTTCTTACCAAAAACCTGCAGGCCTACCAGGCAGACATCGCCCGGTATGATCAAGAAAAAAATGACATTAAAAAAGATGCCGAAAATACAGGCAAGGATAACGCCATTGTGGTGAGGCGGGGAAGCCAATTTTCTTTGGCGGTCGTGTTCTCCCAAATCGGCATTATGCTTTCTTCGGTCGGCGCTCTTTTAAAAAGAAAAGAGATGTGGGTCGTCGGCCTTATCATTGGCTCTATTTCCCTGGTTTTTCTTGCCAATGGCTTTTTGCTGTTTCTTTAACAACAGCCACCTATTATCCCGATTGAAATTGGTGAAATTACTTTCTGTCCCCAATTATTGATAATTTACAAACAGGAGAATCATATGACGCAAACCGCTACACAAGTTGACCCAAAAAAAATTCTGGAAACCGGATTCGGTTTCTGGGCTTCTAAGGTCTTGTTGACTGCCGTTGAGCTGGGATTGTTTACCGCCCTTGGTGAGCAAGCGCTGACCGCTGCCGAGCTTGGGTTAAAATTAGGGCTCCATCCGCGCGGCACTTTTGATTTTTTTGACACGCTAGTTTCAATGGAATTTCTCGAGCGCAACGGCGATGGCCCGGACGCAAAATACCGCAACACCGAAGAGACCGCGCTTTTTCTCGATAAGATGAAACCGTCCTACGTCGGCGGAATCCTGGAAATGGCCAGCCAGCGACTTTTTAAATTCTGGCATGACCTTCCGGCCGCGCTTAAGACCGGGCAACCGCAAAACGAGGTCAAGCACAGCCAGAAGCCGATGTTCGAGGAACTTTATGCTGACCTGCCGCGCCTGGAACAGTTTATGTCGGCGATGGCCGGGATTTCGCGAGGGAATTTTCAGGCCTTGGCGGAAAAATTTGATTTTGCTCCTTACAAAACATTGCTGGATGTGGGCGGGGCCACCGGTGTCCTTTCAGTGTGCGTGGCAAAAAAATTTCCGCATATTCAATGCCAATCCTCCGACCTGCCCAAAGTCGAACCCATCGCTAAAAAAGCGATCGCCCGCGAAAACCTTTCCAACCGGATCAAAACGGTCTGTGTCGATTTCTTCAAGGAACCTTTGCCCAAGGCTGATGTCATCACCATGGGAATGATCCTGCATGACTGGAACCTCGAGAACAAAAAACATCTGATCAAATCCGCCTACAATGCCTTACCCAGCGGCGGGGCGTTTATTGCGGTGGAAAATATTATCGATGACGAACGCCGCAAGAACACCTTTGGCTTGCTCATGTCTTTGAACATGCTCATTGAGTTTGGCGAGGCGTTTGATTTTACCTTTGCGGATTTTACCGGTTGGTGTAAGGAAGCTGGGTTCAAACGCTTTGAGTTGATCCCGCTCGCCGGCCCCTGCAGCGCGGCGGTGGCGTATAAATAGAAAGAAATTATAAAGAGGGCAACAAAAAATTTTTATAACAATAAGACAAAGGAGAGTGGAAAAATGAAAAGAAAAATCTTTCTAACAGTCTTGATGCTAACGGTAGCGACAGCTTTAATGGCGCGCATTTCTTTTGCGGCGGATCCACTAGAAGTCGCCCCGGACATGTACAAACTGATCTATCAAAATGACCGGGTCAGGGTCATGGAGGTAACTTTTAAGGCCGGGCAAAGTATCCCGGAGCATTCCCATCCCGATCACTTTGTGTACGTCCTTGAAGGGGGCAATCTTAAGATCACCAAAGCCGACGGCACCGTTACCGATGCCGTACTCAAAGTCGGCGATGTTGTCTGGATCAATGCCGAAACCCATCACGCCGTTAATACCGGAACAACTGAAGTGAAGCTTCTGGTCACTGAGCTTAAAGAACCCAAACCCGCTGCTGTAGTCGCGGAAACAGTCAAATAAACGAAAATCAAGGACAGACTTTAATCAATATTGCTGTACGGTGGGATCGACTTCTTTGGACCAGGCAGTGATGCCGCCTTGGACAAGAAAAAGTTTTTGGTAGCCTTGCGATTTAAGAAACTTAATGGCCTTCGCGCTGCGGCCACCCATTTTGCAGAAACAATAAACGGTTCGATCTTCAGGAATATTTTTAAAATCTTTTTCTAATGTGCTCATGGGTATAAGATGGGCACCTTCGATACGCGCCATATTCCATTCATCTTTTTCACGTACATCCAATAAATACAAATCCGGATTCTGGTCACGCAGTTGTTTTAACTCCTGAACCGACACTTCGCTCTTGGAATCACCACTTACGGCAGTACATTGCCATGTTATTTCATCTAACGTTTTAATTGTTGGAGAAGCGCCGCACAATAGGCACTGTGGATCTTTTTTAATTTTAATATCCCGGATACGCGAGGTGAGGGCATCAAAAATTAAAAGGCGGCCTAAAAGCGATTCGCCAATCTGACAAATCCACTTGATCGCCTCATTAGCCTGTATTAAGCCTATGATCCCCGGGATAACGCCAATGACGCCGGCCTCGGCGCAGGAGGGCATTTCATCAGGAGGCGGCGGTTCGCTAAAAAAACATCTGTAGCAGGGGCCGTTTGACCCGAACAAACTTACTTGTCCTTCAAATTGATGGACCCCGCCGTAGACAAATGGCTTTTTCTCGAAAAAGCATGCGTCATTGATTAAATAACGTGAAGGGATATTATCCGTGCCATCGATGATCAAATCATAATCAGCAATAATCGATCGAGCATTGTTGACGTTCAATCGCTCTAAATAAGTTTTAATGGTTACTTCTGGATTAATTTGCTCAAGTTTTTCTCGAGCGGAAATCACTTTAGGCTTCTCTATATCAGAAGTGTAATGGAGAATCTGCCGATGAAGATTTGACAAAGAAACCTTATCCGCATCAATAAGGCCGATTGTTCCTACTCCAGCGGCCGTCAAATAAATAGCCGGAGAAGAGCCCAATCCACCTGCACCGACAATAAGGATTTTAGAATTCTTTAACCGTTCTTGTCCTTTCTGCCCGATCAAAGGAAGGATGGTTTGGCGTGCGTAACGGATTTGCTCGGCTTCCGAAAATTTGTTTTGCGTTGGCATAGATTATCCTTATACTATTAATACTTGCTAGTATCATGATATTAAATTTTATTTAAATGTCAAAAGCAAATATCACACGCCCAAATTCATTAAATTAAACATCCCGTATTTTTTTAATTTGCAAAGGAGGAAACTATGAGCAAAATCCGCGTTCTTGTAGGCACAAAAAAAGGAGCCTTCGTCATCACCTCCGATGGTAAACGTAAAAAATGGAAAATCGACGGCCCTTACTTTGGCGGCTGGGAAATTTATCATATGAAAGGTTCGCCTGCTGATCCCAACCGCATCTATGTTTCACAGACCAGTGGCTGGTTTGGTCAAATTATTCAACGTTCTGACGATGGAGGAAAGACATGGCATCAGCCAGGCACGCCGGTCGGTGAACCAACCACAGCGCCTGATGGGAGCCCTAAAGGTGAAAGTAACAATTTTAAATACGATACTTCCAAGAAAACCGGCAAGCGGTTAACAACGCATCAATGGTACGATGGCACGCAACACCCGTGGGAATTCAAGCGCGTGTGGCATGTCGAACCATCGCTCCATGACCCTGACACTGTTTACGCCGGCGTTGAAGACGCTGCTCTCTTTCGCACGACCGATGGCGGCAAATCCTGGCATGAGCTCGCGGGTTTGCGCGGCCATAAAACTGGAAAAAAATGGGCGCCGGGGGCAGGCGGCATGGGGCTGCACACGATTCTTTTAGATCCCAAAAATCCCAAACGTATTTACATCGCCATTTCCTCAGCCGGTACTTTTCGTACTGATGACGGTGGCAAAACCTGGAAACCGATCAACAAAGGCCTGCATTCCCAATACATACCTGATCCTAACGCGGAGGTTGGCCATTGTGTGCATCGCATAGCTCTTCATCCCTCGCGACCGAATGTTTTATTTATGCAAAAGCACTGGGATGTTATGCGCAGTGACAATGCCGGTGAGTCTTGGCATGAGGTCAGTGGTAATTTGCCGACTGATTTTGGATTCCCGATCGAAGTTCACGCGCATGAACCGGAAACAATTTACGTTGTCCCCATTAAAAGTGATGCGGAACATTTTCCGCCTGATGGAAAATTACGCGTTTATCGCAGCCGTTCCGGTGGCAATGAGTGGGAGGCGCTCACCGCAGGCCTGCCGCAAAAAGATTGTTACGTAAATATCCTGCGCGATGCAACATCGATTGATACCCTTGATCCGTGCGGGATTTATTTTGGGACAACCGGCGGGCAAGTTTATATGTCTTCCAACAGCGGCGACAGTTGGGAGGCCATTACCCATGATCTTCCGGCAGTTTTGTCCGTGGAGGTACAAACACTCTCATGATCCGCGTAATCTTGCCAACACATTTGCGCACATTGGCGCATATCAATAGTGAAGTAAGCCTTGAAGTTCAAGGCAAGGTCACGTTGCGCACACTTTTAGACGCTCTTGAAAAGAAATACCCGATGCTGCGCGGCACGATCCGCGATCATAACACCCAAAAACGCCGGGCGTTTTTACGCTTTTATGCCTGTGAACAAGATTTATCTCTTGAACCGCCGGATACAGTGTTACCAACAGATATTACAGCTGGCAAAGAACCTTTCCTCATCATTGGCTCTGTTGCCGGCGGATAAATCATGGATGAGGTTCAATATACATCAAAAAATATAAATAAAGCGAGTTGACTCCTGTAATAAATATGAGAACAATCCTTGTCCTCGCTATTATTATCTGTGTTTTGTTTTTAATCCAACCTCATCGGGCCAGATGGCAAAATGAGGCGGTGCCCGGTGAACCAGTACAGACGAATACAAATCTTCCCCACCCGTGGAATTATAAAGACTACCTCATAATTCCTAAAGCGAAATATCATATCAAAGCGGTGGTTCTTGCTAAACGCAGTTATTGGGGTGGAGAAGCAGAAGATAAAATATCCCCTTATGATTTGGCTTTAGGCTGGGGCGCAATGAGTGATGCCAAGGTGATCAATCAACTTAAAACTTCTCTGGGTTGGCGGTGGTTTAATTACAAATGGGAAAATGCTCCTCCAATAAGTTTCGATGAAATCAATTCACATTCTTCCAATAATCACATCGTTCCTGCGAATAAAGATGTGCTGCAGCAAATCAAAAGAATTAAACAATACGATGTCGTTGAGCTAGATGGGTATTTAATCAGTATTCAAAGCCCTCGGGATGGCTGGCATTGGGATTCATCGCTTTCACGGACGGATAGAGAGGGCGGAGCCTGTGAGTTGATTTGGGTCACACAGTGTTCCATTTCACAATAAAAGTTATAGCAAACATCCAATGGAAGATTTATACTTGAGTCCGTCCGAGCAATAGAAACAAACTCTGTCCATGATAATCCAGTCGCTGGGCTGCCCAAGATGCCAACAAGCCAGCAAGGAAAATCTGGTTCAAATTGCTAAATAGGGACAAAAGTTTTTCTCTTTTAAAATAGGGGACAGCCCTATCAACATAAAAAAGGAGCATAAAAATGCCAACCAATACCATTCGTCTCCATCGTGTCTTACGCGCAGTACCGGAAAAAGTTTACCGGGCTTTTCTTGAACCGGATGCCATGGTCAAATGGCTTCCCCCGAACGGATTTACCGGCAAGGTCCATCAGATGGATGCCAAAGTCGGAGGAACTTACAAAATGTCCTTCACCAATTTCACCACGGGACACAGCCATTCCTTCGGCGGTAAATACCTCGAATTAATTCCTAACCAACGCTTACGCTATACGGACAAATTCGACGACCCAAACTTGCCCGGAGAGATGATCACAACGGTCGATCTTAAAAAAGTAATCTGCGGGACAGAACTGTCAATAGTACAGGAAAACCTGCCGGTGGCAATTCCGGTCGAAATGTGTTATTTAGGTTGGCAAGAATCGCTTTTGCTTTTGGCAAACCTAGTTGAGCCGGACATAAAAGAGTAGCTTGATTAAGATGACAGACAAGACATTTTGGCTACAGAGATGGGAAACAAACGATATTTGTTTTCATGAACATGAAACCAATCCGTCGTTGATCAAATATTTCCAAGAGCTCGGCATAAAAAAGGGCAGCCGCGTATTTGTGCCACTGTGCGGCAAAACACTTGATATTGGGTGGCTATTGTCTAATGGTTATCGCGTGGCCGGCGCGGAATTGATCGAGCTGGCCATTCAGCAACTGTTTGAAAATCTACGAATGGAGCCGAAAATTTCTGCGAATGGAAACCTCAAGCAATACAGCGCGAAAAATATCGACGTATTTGTCGGCGACATCTTTGATTTATCAAAAACCGCTCTTGGCCCCGTTGATGCCACTTATGACAGGGCCGCTTTAATCGCATTACCCCCTAAAATACGAAACCGGTATACCGAGCACTTGAGGGAAATTACCAATAATGCACCGCAATTATTGATCAGCCTCGAGTATGATCAAAAATTAATGGAAGGGCCGCCGTTTTCCGTCAGTAACGCAGAAATAACACAACACTACAAAGATCATTACAATCTCAAGCACCTTGTCAGCGCAGAGATCCCCGGCGGCGTAAAAGGAAAATGTCCGGGAAAACAAAACGTTTGGCTGCTAACCAAAAAATAGGGGCTGTATTAATGAAAAACATTAGAAGATTTTTTTGTAATTTTTTTTATAATTTCATATCTGATAGGAATACTGCTAATAATGGCAAGGCTTATTGTATTTTTATATGGGTTTAATGATCAGTCAGCAACTGGACTTCTTTTTGTTTTTAATACCATGCTTGCGTTGCCACTAATCATGATTGGCGGATTTCTCAATTATTTCAGCCTGCTTGAGCTGTTTGACAGGAAGTGTTCCAGGTTATTCATGTTGGTTATGTCAGCGGGTTTATTATTAGTTATTTTTTCTTCCAAACTTTTGGTTAATATCAATGTTTGGAAATCTTTCAAAAATGAGTCCAATCACCATGACCTTAAAGAAAACAGGGGACAGCGCCTGATTTCACCACAATGAAAAAAACATTTCTCTTAGGGTCTAAAGAGGACAGAGCCATATTAAAGAATAAAATGGTAAAATTAGCGCCTGTCCCTAATATATTTAAATCTTAAAATGATACCGATATGAAAACTGACCGCTTGCCATCATACGTCCCAATTGTTGTAATCTTGCTAATTGTAGTCTTAGGTCTAGTGGCCTTGAGGTCTATGGCTAGGTCGTTTATATCGAATTCCCTTAAAGGATCGAGTGCTGAAGTTGATTCTGATATCGTGAGCCAATCTGTAGCCCAAAGTTTGATGGAGTGGGGAATTTTCGGCCCTGTCCCTACCAGCAATCCCGCATATGATAATTTAATTCTTTCAATTGCCCGCCGAATTCAAGGAATTCACGGGTTTACTGAGAGCGATGGTTTTCATGGCGATGGAGCAGACTGGTATGAAGTTGAATTCACACCGGATTTGGCCAATGAACTGCGAGCCGCTCTAAAAAATTCCGATATAAAAAAAGCGATAGAAGAGACTTCACTTAACTTTTCTAAATCACCCGATTGGTGGCCAAAAAAATGGCCAGCTGACGTAAAAGCCTATGAAAGGTACAATTTGGAGTACCTTGTACTGCCGGACAACGACACTCATGCCTGGTTTCTGCGGGTGAGAATGTAACAAAATGCTTAACCATCTCATTCCCCAACCCGTCCATCCGCGTTACTCCGCACGGCCTTGGCCGGCATATCGGTTTGTGATAGGAGAAGCGCCGCATCCGACGGCTGATCCAGAAGGCCATTCCTTCGGTAAACAAGAGCCTGCCCAAATTCTCACGATGGAGAACTGGAAAGAAAATGAGGATTACCTTTACGGTGTCGATCTGTACAATTATGCGTATTGGTGGGAAGCTCACGAGGCCTTTGAAGGGTTGTGGGCAGAATTTCCTCGCGGATCTCCTGAAAGCGACCTGCTGCAAGGGATTATTAAAATTTCCGCCGGATTTTACAAATGGAATCTGCGTAATGCGGTTGGTGTCGCCCATCATTACGCCGGCGGCACGCAACTTTTAAAGAAGGCGATGGCCTATTCACCCGTCTATATGGGAATTGATTTAAAGGAATACTTAGAACGTTTGGCCAAACATTTTGAAGTCGTTTTATCCCAACCCGGCACATGGCCAGATCCCTTGGTCAATTATCCGTTTATTATCCTGAATAAAAATTCACAGTAAGGCCTATACCTTGCAAACTCCACGTATTGAAGGTATAATCCTGGACGTAATATTAGGATTAACAATAGGGAACAGTGCCTTATAAAAAACAAGAAAGGAACAAAAGATGAAAAATAAAAAAGCACATATCTTCGCAACAGTTTTGCTTACTTCATTGGTCTTGGTGGCCAATGCACAGGCGCAATTTGGAAAACTCCTTGATAACATTAAGAATAACCCCCTCGTTGCCCAACAAGGGAATATTCAAAATATTATCAGCAAAGCTCAAGCCATTAGCTCGGCTTTCTCTCAAATGCCTCTCAACAGCGGTAAATTAGAATTTATTAAAGCTGCACTGCCTCTTCTAACGCAAGTCGATTCATTGAGCACAGGTTGGCTTAAACTCTCCGGGCAAGGCAAGGCTCCCGACGCGGCTTCAATGACAAAAGCCGGAGGGCTTTTAGACAAGGTCAAGGCACTTATTGCCCAACAATGGAGCACAACTCCGTTAACGCCTGCGCAAACATCTGTTGCCGCTGGGCAAGTCCAACAATTCACGACTCTTTTAGCGAATATTCTCAAAGACCAAGGTGGTATTTTAAAGGGCCTCACAGGTATTCCAGTTGGAAAATAAGGGACACCCTCACTCTTGTTCGGGTACTCCCTCGTGCATATTTGACAGTATAACACTCGGTCGCAGAGCCCTATTAAAACAAAATGATTAACACAATTATACCGAATAAAATTTTCATCATTTAAGGACTTCGGAAAATTTCTGAAAAAAACTTATGAATAAATGGAAACCCTATGAAGCCTAAGACAATAATTCTCACCCTGCTGACCATTGCCGCTGCGGGAGTTACTTTCGCGGACACCCCCGACTGCGACAAGGCGCTTGCGTCTTGCAACGACGAATGCCGGCAAACCAAGATCCTCGACCAGATAGAGAAAACGGATTTCCAAGCTCAATGCCTCAATTCATGTTCCAAAGGGTTCGACTCCTGCAAGATCCAAGATTCCGAAAATGCCTGCGGGAGCTTTAGTATTCATTGCGTCGACAACTGTCCGTGGACCGTCAATGGAAGCGCAACAGGCCTACAGTACAGCAACCAAGGAAGTTTCGCGGAGTGCATGGACGCTTGTGACAAGGGCACAGACGACTGCGCCGAAGTAAGCAAAAAGACGCCTCCCAGAAAACGGACAGGAAAATTTGATCCGTGCTTGGAAGCACAAGGCAGCTGTTACGAGAGTTGCGCGGGAACAGTAATCGAAAATGAGGGAGAAAGTGCTGATTATATGGATCTGTGCGCCGAGGCCTGTTACCGGGCAATCCCCGCCTGTCAGCAAGCGGCCCCGGCCCAAAAATGTCAGACCTACACAAATGAATGTCAGAAATGGTGCCCCGACGAGATCCACAATGCCAACGGCTACTCCATTGCAAACGTCGACAGCCGTAGCTACTGCAACGCGGATTGCAGTATGGGCGAATCCGAATGCAAATATATTCAGGGAGGGAAATAAGGGACAGCGCCGGCAATTCGACATGTGTCCCAGGAAACACAATAATGGCAACAAAGGATTTGATAGTCTTATGATCAAAAAAGAAACCTCCGCAGCTATGGTGCATAAAATGCCGGCAGATTTACAAAAGGCCATTATTTCAACGCCTGCGGCGAGGGCAATGTGGGAGGACATTACGCCGCTGGCGCGTAATGAGTGGATTTGCTGGGTTACATCCGGCAAAAAAGCGGAGACACGGAGTATCCGTATCGAGAAGGCGCTCTCGAAGCTTAAAGGTGGAATGCGCAGGCCTTGTTGTTGGCCAGGCTGCCCGCATCGATCCAGCGTCAAAGGTTCCGCAGCGCGTTAAGAATCTAATTGAGTAAGCACCATACGAATTTAAGAAGGAGAATAAAGTGGAAAGACATGGAAGTAATGAGAAATAGGCGCATAACCACTTTCATTGTCATTCTAGTGATTGCATGGGTAATCGTAATACCGATTCGTTTAATAGGCATCCATTGTCTTCAGTATTATCACCTCGAGAAAAGGGGTATTGAAACCAAGGCACTTGTACTTTTGCTTGAACCCCAAAACCATCAAACGGTCAATTACTCCTACAGGGTCCAAGCGATAGAATATAGAGGAGCGGGTAGGGCGGGCTTCGGAAATCCTGGATTTAATTCTATTACACCAGGCATGGAACTTAGGGCATTTTATCTTCCAACATCACCTGCGATATCGTGTTTAGGATTACCGCATGAGCTTCTTATAGATGACATAGTACCCTTCTCATTATTCCTCATATTTGTAGGTATTGGCTTGTGCATTCAATATCAGAAAAAAGGTGATCGCCTTTTATAAAATTATTTCAACTATGGACCTTGAAAAAATTTTAACATTTTTCGTCACGAATTTTGAAAAGTACGCAATCCGCTACGCCTCGCTCACCGTAGGGGCCCCGCGGCGCGTTAAGAATCTAATTAGGAAGCAGCAGGAAAATTTGAAGAGGAGAATAGAGTGGAACGACATTTTTTAAGCAGAATAGATGTAGGAACTCCGGTGAATGGGGAACCGGAAGGATGTTTTCTCCTTTATGCAATTGAAGACAAGTTCTCCATAGTTATTACATCCCGGGAAAATGGCGATGCTGAAATATTTGTCAGCCGTGAAGAACTCAAGAAAATTGACTCTGCTATTTCGCAAGCGACGAAATAAACTAAGAGGTACGTGACTGACCCAGTTGAATTAAAATTACAAGTGTGATCCTAGAATTAGTGCTTGTCAAAACTTCTGATTTAGTGTTACAATTTGTATATACAATTTAATATATGGAAATTTCGTGGAACCCTCTTAAAAGCGAAAGATTAAAAAGAACGCGTGGTGTTTCCTTTGAAGAGATTATCCGAGCTAAATTTGTTGATATTATCAACCATCCGACACGGAAAGATCAGAGCATACTCGTTTATGAATGGAAAGGGTATCTATGGGCAGTCCCTTACGTAAAGGAAGGGCATAAAATTTACTTAAAAACAATTTATCCCAGTCGAAAGCTGATGAAGATTTATCGAAAGGAGAAATGAAATGCGTAAAGTTAAATTAACCAAAGAGGAGCGCGCCATTGAAAACCATTTGGAAGAGTTTGTTCCTGTTCGCCAACAGGAATACAAAGAGATTATCGAAGCCCTTGAGCAACGAAAGAAAGACGCTGTTTTAAACATCAGGATAAACCGCTACGACCTTGAAAGCATAAAGCAAAAAGCTAAAAAACTGGGCATAAAATATCAAACCTTTATCTCTGAGGTACTTCACCGCATTGCACACGCCTCATAATGCTAAACTGGGTCCAATCGAGTTAATAAGCGTCATCTTTTTTAAAATTATTTCAACCCTATGGACTTTGAAAAAGTTTTAACATTTTTAGTCACGAATTTAGAAAAGTACGCAATTCGCTACGCCTCGCTCACCGCAGGGGGTTCCGTGGCTCGCTAAAGGTTTAAGAAAATAAAGGAGAAACAATGCCTGAACAAAAATTAAAAAACGCCATCTTACAGCTCGAGGAAGCCCTCAAAGGGCTTAAGCCTACCGATGGAGAATCTCGGAAAAGGCTCCAGCATTTGATCGAACTGCTTAAAGAAAAATTGAACGCGCCGCAACCCAATCAAGGGCAGGTGCAACTGCTGGAAACGCTTAAAGAAAAAACAGTCTATTTTGAGAATGCTCACCCGTTAATCGGCCGCATTTTGGGAGAGATCATCGGAATCCTGACGCGGATGGGGATTTAAAAAAAAGAGGGACTCCCGCTGGGCGCACTATCTACTGACTTTGGTTGACGATTATGCGCATTAAAGCGTTACTAAAAAATAGAAAACAACATGCAAGAAAAAAATAGCACAAAACCCTATCGCAATTTTTGGGAATCAACGAAAGGCGCATCGTCCGGATTTATGTATGCCCTGCGGCATGAAAAAAAGGTCCGGCATGTTTGTTACGCCCTCATCACGGCAGTCCTTCTGTGCATCTTGGCTGATGTTGGATATTTTCAAATCATGATTGTCATTTTAAGCTGGATAATTTCCCTGATTTGCGAAATTTTTAATACGGCCCTCGAAAAGGCACTCGATTACGCGTGCAACAAGGAATTTCATCCGCTGGTCAAACAGGGAAAAGATTATGCCTCGGCCTGCACGTTTATTTCTCTGGTTTTCGCTGTCTCTTTGACCATTATTGTGGTCTGGAGCAGGCACTTTGGAAAAGAAAAGGCCGTCAGAGCCTTCGAGGTCGCGCGCATAGAAATTCGGGGCGAGTCGGGGTAAAATAATAACCACGGCTGTTGAGCCGTGGGGCTCCATAATAAAATCGGATAACCCAACGATAAAAAATTAATTGGAGGATTAAGGCCATGACAAACACGTACTTAATTCCAGAAGAAGCCTTGGAAAAAATTTTCACAAAAGCCAGGACCCATAGCGCCTGGCTTTCAGAACCCGTGGGCGATGAACTTTTACATCAAATTTATGATTTGATGAAATGGGGGCCAACCAGCGCCAATACATGCCCGGCACGGATCGTGTTTGTGAAATCCAAAGAAGCAAAGGAAAAATTACTTCCTTGCATGGCCGCAGGCAATGTGGAAAAGACCAAGACCGCTCCCGTTACCGCAATTATTGCGTATGATCTAAAATTTTATGAAAAACTGCCGACGCTTTTTCCTCACACCGATGCACGTTCCTGGTTTGCCGGCAACGAGGATTTAATTAATTCCACGGCTTTTCGTAACGGTACCTTGCAGGGCGCTTACTTTATGATTGCGGCACGCGCGCTCGGCCTCGATTGTGGCCCAATGTCCGGCTTTGACAATGCCAAAGTAGATGCAGCTTTTTTTCAGGGGACAGAGTGGAAATCAAATTTTATCTGTAATCTTGGCCATGGGGATTCCAGCAAACTTTATCCGCGGTCCCCGCGCCTTGACTTTAATGAAGCCTGTAAGATCCTATGATTAAATAGGGGACAGAGCCCTATAAAACAAAACTTAGATTGAAAAATTTCTATCATTAACAAATATAATATAATAAATAGGGGACAGAGCCCTAATAAAGCAAAATGATTAACATAATGATGCAAAAAACATCTTTCCCGAGACATACGGATAGCCGATGGGTGCAGTATTGTGCGAGTATTGTTGAGTTTTTAGAGAAAATTCATAATTAAGAATGGAGAAAACATGGATAGTTTAATAGTTTTTCTTGGCATTATACTTCTAGTCATTGGTAAACGAATGAAAGAGGCCGATGGAGGGTTAAGCAAACAGGGTAAAACAATGGTTTTAGCTGGTAAAATTCTCATTGGTATTGTAGTAACTATTTTTCTGGTTACTTTTGTGTATTCGTGTAGCACTGCTTATTATCAAAGAAGTAAACTGAATCAACAAAATGAGGAACAAAAGCTAGGTGTAAAGTAGATGGATATTTTGTTTTTTAATTTTAAAAATCCCAGGATTGCATTAACAAATAAAGGAATCTTATGAAGAAAAAATCTCCGAAGAATATCGATGTCGCAGAAACCATGGTCCAGATCCAGGCGCAGCTGGCGGCGCTTGATACAAAACTCGAAGCGTTCATCAACAAATCGTTGTCTGATATCGCACAGGCGCTGGCTTCACAGAAAGTTGCCGTAGCCCCGCGTCCGGTTCAACCGCCATCGGCGCCAATCCGGTCGCACGAGCAATCCCGCCGACCGATGTTTGCCGTTGTCTGTTTCGAATGCGGTAAAGACACACAGATCCCTTTTAAACCTAGCCAGGGCCGTCCGGTCTATTGCCCGGAATGTTTTGCCAAGCGCAAGGCGAATAAGGTGAGTCATTATTCGACACCTCCGGCAGCCCCTGCGGCGGCCATCAAAATACCAGAACCTTCGGTCAAGGAAAAAAAGAAAGTGCCGGCGGCAAAAAAATCCGTGACGAAACAAAAAGCTACTGCTAAAAAGAAGAGTAAATGAGATGGGTGCAGTACTTGAGGACATTGGGGGAGCTTTTAGAGAAAGTTTATTATAAATAGGGCTCTGTCCCTAATTGTTAATTGTTCTATTAATAAATTTATCTTAGATGTTCGAAAAGGAGTGTTTAAATGATATTCTTAATCATAGTTTTGATATTATTTATCTTTCCAGTTATTGCTTTCTGCCAAAGTAATTTTCAAGAACAACCTATAATCGAAAATGCTGAGCCTGTCACATTAGCTGAAGTACCCCTCTTGGCGGACTCCCTTCAAAGAAGTGGCTCGGATGGGTCATTTGTACTTCTTTTATTTCCTGACAAAATTTTTTCAGATGGCAATGCGCCAGGGCTCCAGCTCTCAATTGAAGAAGGTAAAATGGGAATAGATTATTTATTAAATAGTGAATTTAATAAGAATGAACAGGATAGATTTATTAAGATTACTTCAGATCTGGGCTGTACGTACATTCACCGCCAGATGAATGGTGTGGAATATTTTAGGGTAGAAGGAGATTCGTTGGTTAAGAACTTTCAAGAAATGCTTAGACGCATGTATCAAGTAAAAGATGACCAGAAGATTGACATAGTTATGCAAGGCGCAGATTACAGCAAGAAGAATTAAAGATAAAAACATAGCGTGTATGAACAAGAAAATAACAGGGGACAGCGCCCGATTAAAACAAAATGATTAACACCACTACACAGAAAAAAGTTTTTTTGGAGACCTACGGCTGACCGATGGATGCAGTATTGTACGACTTTAGTTCAATTTTTAGAGAAAATAAATTCTTAGGGACATACATATGAAGAAGGAAGAAATAGTGATACTAATCAATAATTTGTCACAATCCTTTCCTGAAAAGGTAACTGGCAATGAGGCCAATCCCATCATTGCAGAAAAACTAAAAAGTGTAGTTAGCGCCGATCGAATAGCATTGGTGGAAGTTCTCCGAGATTGGATTTCCGTTCGTATTCCGCAATCCGAACGAAAGCCTGGGGATGGAATCAGGGAGGGGAGATTGTGGCTTGCTCTTGAAGTTTGTAGAAAATATTCACTGAAGGAGCTCCACTCTGACATTAATGCGCTCATTGTAGATGTACGTTGCGGAAAAACATATCTTCCATATTACGAGGATATGATTGCAAAATACCTTCAGCAACTTTAAAAAATATGAATGTAATTAAAATAAAAAAAGACAAAGTTTTTCTCGAAACCTACGGCTGCCAGATGGGAGCACTACCTACTGACTTTAGTGGAGTTTTTGGAAAGGATTAATCATTATGAACATACTTCATATACAAATTCAGAAGAAGTGGGATGACTCTTTAGTAAAAAAGGCGTTATCTGTCCTCTGGTCTGATAAAGGAATTTATAAAATTTCTATTTCACGAGGAAATGATAAGGGGTCTTATATAAACTTTAATATACAATGTCGTTCTGGAATTATTTTATGGAATCGGATTGGAATAAAGCTTAATAAATTATCTGGGTTTAAGAGCTGTTCTATTGTTCTCATAGTTGTTAAGGACAATTGGGATGACTATAAACTTATTCAATCGGCATTTGAATAATGATTAATTCAATGAAAAATAAAGTCTTCATCGAGACCTACGGCTGTCAGATGAATGAGTATGATTCTGAGCTCGTCAAGTCTATCTTGAACAAGGAAGGATATTCTTTTGTTCCGAATGAACTTGAGGCGGATATTGTGATGCTCAACACGTGTGCCATTCGTGAGCACGCGCACACGAAGGTTTTCAATCGCATTCATGAAATTCACAGCAAGCGAAAGAAAAATGCTGCCGTGACACGTGACACGCGACACGTAACAAACACGAGCAACGAGCAACGCGCAACGAGCAACAAGCCTCAACCAGTTCTCATCGGCATCCTTGGCTGTATGGCGACGAACCTGCGGCAGGAATTGTTTGAAAATAAAAAACTAAAGATCGATTTCATCGCCGGGCCGGATTCGTACAAACGCTTACCGCAACTCATCGCGGAAGCGCAGGCAACAGGGAAGAAGCAATTCGATTTAACACTCTCCGAATTTGAAACGTATTCCGATGTCTTTACCGCGCAAAGTGCCGGCAAAAGTCCTTTAAACTCCGCCAAAGTAAATGCTTGGATTGCGGTGAGCCGCGGCTGCAACAATTTCTGCACGTTCTGCGTTGTTCCGTATACGCGCGGGCGGGAGAGAAGCCGTGACGTTCTTAATGTTGTGGAGGAAGTCCGCCACCTCACTGCGGAAGGATTCAAACAAGTCACTCTGTTAGGACAAAACGTGAACTCCTACTTTGCCGAAGGTCAAGATTTCGCCGACCTCTTGGAAGCAGTCAGCACCGTGCCAGGAATTGAGCGTGTCCGTTTCACCTCGCCGCACCCCAAAGATTTTCCAGACAAGTTGCTCGACGTTGTCGCGCGCAATCCCAAAGTCTGCAAACACATTCACATGCCTTTGCAGGCTGGGAGCAACCGCGTCCTGGAATTAATGAACCGCACCTACACCAAAGAAGAATTTTTGCAGCTGGCAACGAAAGCCCGCGCTAAAATCCCCAACGTGACGTTAACGACTGACATTATCGTCGGCTTTTGCTCGGAAACAGATGCAGAATTTGAAGACACGTTGACTGTAATGAGGGAAGTCCAGTTTGACGCGGCGTTTACTTTCAAATATTCCGAACGAAAAGGCACCATTGCCTCCAACAAATACAAAGACGACGTGCCCGAAGAAGTGAAAACCGAGCGGATCATCCGCCTCGTTGACCTGCAACGGCAGATTTCGTTTAAGAAAAATGAATCCCACATCGGTGAGACCCAATTAGTCCTCGTGGAAAGCCCTAGCCAGAAAACCGACACCGAATGGCAGGGGCGTAACGACGGCAATGTTCCGGTCATTTTCACCAACGATAAATACAAGGAAGGTGATTTCGCTCAAGTGAGAATTACAGCAGCTTCACCTTTTGCCCTCAAAGGCGTCTCAGCCTGACAAACCCCGAAAACACCTG